>JBGQGU010000334.1:0-4384 GCA_041497655.1 Gammaproteobacteria bacterium | reverse complement strand
TAATGGGATAGACAGAATGAAAAAGCCTCTCATCGGCCTAATGTTGGGCGACGTCACCGGCATCGGCCCCGAAATCAGCGCCCGACTGCTCGCGTCCGGCGCGGCGAACGGGATTGCGCGCGTCGTCGTAATCGGCGACCGGCGCGTGCTGGAGCTTGGCATGCGGGACGCCGGGGTCAAGCTCGGCTACCGCGTCTATCCGGCAGTGGACGCCATACGCTGGCCATCCGAAACGCTGCCGGTGATCGACCTCGGCAATATTGATCCGGTGCGTTTCAAACAAGGCAAATCCTCCGCCGAATCGGGACGGCTGACTGGAGAAACGTTGAAGGTCATGATCGATCTTGCGCTTATGCGCAAGATCGATGGCATCTGCTTCGCGCCGCTCAACAAGGGCGCCCTGCACCAGGGCGGCTGGAAGTATCACGACGAGCACCAGATGTTCGCCAAGCTCACCGGTCACGCCGGCTTTTTCGGCGAGATGAACGTGATCAAGGAGTTCAGCACCTTCCGCGTGACCTCGCACGTCGCGCTGCGCGAGGCGGTCAACCTGGTGACGCCCGAGCGCATCGAGAGCACGATACGGCTCGCCGATGAAACCTTGCGCGCGGCCGGACGTGACCGGCCGCGCATCGGTGTCGCCGCGCTCAATCCGCACAGCGGCGAAAACGGTCTTTTCGGCGACGAGGAGATCCGCATCATCCGCCCGACGGTGGACAGGATGCGCGCGGCGGGCGTGAATTGCACCGGTCCGATTTCCTCCGACGCGATCTTCATCAAGGCTAGAGGCGGCGAATTCGACGGCGTGGTGATGATGTATCACGACCAGGGCCAGATCGCGACCAAGCTGCTCGGCTTCAACAAGGGCGTCACCGTCACCGCAGGGCTCAAGACCGTATTCACCACGCCGGCGCACGGCACCGCCTACGACATCGTCGGTCAAGGTCGCGCCGATCCCGGTGCGCTCGAATACGCCTTCAAGCTCGCCGCCCAACTCGCATCCGGCACATTAGACAGCGGGTTGGCGCGACCTAACGGGCCGCCCGTGGCGGCCCGGGATGTTGGATAATTAAATAGTAGACTCGAGGAGAATACAATGAGAATGGGACACAAGAGAATATTCATATTGATCTGCGGCGCGTTCGTTGCCGCCCTCCTTCCTGGTACCGCTGCGCGCGCCGCAGATTGGCCGGCGCGGCCGATCCGCATGCTAGTGGGTTTCGCCCCCGGCGGCGGCACCGATGCCACTGCCCGCGCGATTGCACCCAAGCTCACCGAACTGCTCGGACAGCAAATTATCGTGGACAACCGTCCCGGCGCCACCGGCAACATCGCGACGGACATCACGGCGAAATCCACCCCGGACGGCTACACCATACTGATGGGCACGATCGCCGCGCTCGCGATCAATCCCAGCCTCTACGCGAAGCTCCCGTTTGACCCGATCAAGGACCTGGAGCCAGTGACGCGCGCGGTGGACTCGACCAACGTCCTGGTCCTGCACCCCTCGGTTCCGGCCAAATCGGTGAAGGAGCTGATCGCGCTGGCGAAGACGAAATCGCTCAATGCCGGGTCTTCCGGAGTGGGCGGAGCCGGACACCTCGCCCTCGAGCTGTTCAATCTCCAGACCGGAGTCAAGATGACGCACGTCCCGTATAAAGGCGGCGGCCCAGCCATGATCGACCTGCTGGGCGGCAACATTCAGCTGATTTTCGCAACGGCCGCCAGCGCGGTCGGGCACATCAAGTCAGGGAAGATCCGGGCGCTCGCCGTGACTACCCTCAAGCGCTCGCCGCTGGTGCCCGATCTGCCCACGGTCGCCGAAACCGGCCTCAAGGGGTTCGAGGCGAACAACTGGTACGGCGTGCTGGTCCCGGCCAAGACGCCCCGCGCCATCATCATGCGCCTCAACAAGGATGTTTCCACCGCCCTCACAAACCCCGATATCAAGGAACTGCTGTTCAAGCAGGGCTTGGATGTCGCGCCGGAGTCGCCCGAGGCGTTCGGCGCCTATATCAAGTCCGAGATCGCCAAGTGGGCAAAGGTGATCAAGGCTGCCGGGCTCAAGGCCGAGCCGTGATCGATCAGTGATGGGTGATGGGTAAAGCGCTAATGCTGCAACGGCAACTTGCATGCCTGGCGGCGGCGTGCGCTGCCGTCATGGCGCTGCCGGCCACAGCGCAGGAGTATCCCGCCAAGCCGGTGCGCATCATCATTGGCTTTCCACCGGGCGGCGCGACCGACCTTGTCGCCCGCCTGATGGCACCCAAGTACACCGTCATCTTCAAGCAGCAGTTCATCGTGGACAACCGGCCGGGCGCGACCGGCGTCATCGGCTCCGATCTCGCCGCCAGGGCCGCGCCCGACGGCTACACCATCCACCTTGGAACGCTTGCCAGCTTCGTGCTGAGCCCAGCCACGAGCAAAGTGCCCTATGACTCGCTCAAGGACTTCGCGCCGATCTCACAGGCGGTCGCGCTGCAGAACATCTTCATCGTTCACCCGACTTTGCCGGCGCGCACGATGAAGGAGCTGATCGCTCTTGCGAAAGCGAATCCGGGCAAGCTCAACTTCGCCTCTTCCGGCGTCGCCAGCACCGGGCATCTCTCCGGCGAACTGTTAAAGAGCATGGCCAACGTCAACCTGGTGCACGTGCCGTACAAGGGTGGCGGCCCGGCGATCGTGGACCTCGTCGCCGGCCACGTCGAGGTCTTCGTCGCCATCATTTCGACCGCGGTGCCCCAGGTCAAGGCCGGCAAGGCGCGAGCGCTCGCCGTCACCGGAACGAAGAGAGCCGCGGCGCTACCCGACGTGCCGACCGTAGCCGAGGCAGCCCTCAAGGGCTACGAATCCACCAATTGGTATGGATACGTGGCGCCATCTGCGACTCCGCGCCCCATCATCGAGCGGCTGCACAAGGCAACGGTGTCGGTTCTCGACATGCCCGATATCAGAAAGGCGCTCCTTGACCAGGGCATCGAAGCGGTTCCCAGCTCACCAGAACAGTTTGCCGCCTATATCAAGTCAGAAACCGACAAGTGGACCAAGGTGATTAAGTCCGTCGGTATCAGGGTGGAATGACGACGCCGGCCGGCAACGAGCCCCAATGAATTCAGCGGCCGGGCGCCGAGTTCATTGAATTACGCCCGCGACTCACGAAATCGGTTCACGAATTAAGACTCGCGGCTCACTCGACACCCGACACCCGACACCCGAACCCGACACTCATCACTCATCGCTGAATTTGATATGTTCAACCCGTTCCAGCCCCTCGAAAAAATCAAGTCCGAGGTCTACACCTCGATGCCCGCGAAGTTTCGCAAGAAAAGCCGCACCTCGTGGTCCGACCCCAACCGCCAAGGCGCCGAGGTCGAGTGCTTCCTGGAAGGACCTTCTTTCGACCGCCAAGGGAATCTCTACTGCGTAGACATTCCCTTTGGAAGAATCTTCCGAATATCCCCCAAGAGAGATTGGGAGCTCGTCGTGCAATACGACGGCTGGCCCAACGGGCTGAAATTCCACAAGGACGGGCGCGCCTTCATCTGCGACTACAAGAAAGGCGTGCTCGCGCTCGACCCGAAAACCGGAAAGCTGGAGACGATACTCGAGACCGCGTTCAGCGAGGGCTTCAAGGGCGTGAACGACCTGCATTTCGCCTCGAACGGCGACCTCTACTTCACCGACCAGGGTCAGACCGGGATCGGCGACCCGAGCGGGCGCGTCTACCGGCTGCGCGCGAGCGGCGCGCTCGACCGGCTGTGCGACAACGTGCCGAGCCCGAACGGCATCACGCTCTCCACCACCGAGAAGCACTGCTACGTCGCCGTCACCCGCTCGCAGCAGATCTGGCGGTTGCCGATCATGGCCGACGGCAACGTGTCGAAGACCGGGATGGCGGTGCAGCTCTCAGGCGGCGCCGCGGGCCCCGACGGCATCGAGATGGACGCGGAGAACGGTCTCGTCGTCTGCCACCTTGGCGTCGGCGTGTGGCGCTTCGACGCCAACATGCTGCCGACTCACCTTGTTTATTCGGACGGCGCGCATCATCACCACCTCGACAACTGCGCGTTCGGCGGACCCGACCTGAAGACGCTCTACATCACCGAAGCGCTATCCGGCGACGTGCTGATGGCAAAGATGCCCGTTGCCGGCAAGCGGCTCTTCGGCCTGCAGTAGCAGGCCCGCAGCCAAAGCGTCTCAGATTGGGCGTCTCAGATAATTCGTCCCAGCTAAAGCGTCGCAAGAAGTGCGTAACTGTCACGCGGTATCTGAGACGCGGTATCTGCGACGTTGTATCTGGGACGCTGTATCTGGGACGTTGTATTGGTCACGGCTTCTCGACCGGCAATTCCGCTCGAGCCGACCACTCATGCCAGGAGCCGAT
>JBGQGU010000333.1:0-4396 GCA_041497655.1 Gammaproteobacteria bacterium | reverse complement strand
GTCATCGAACAGGTCGGCGATCGCGAGCGCCTTCAGCACCGCGCGCGCGTAGTGCACCGGCGCATTGGAGAACACGTACTTCCGGCCGGGTAGGCGCCTCAGCGTTGCCCGCAGCTGCGGCTCGTGCACGAGCATGCGGCTCAACTCGGGAAACTGGTGCGTGTGCCACAGGAAGTGCCGGGGGTCGGTGGCGTGGTGGCGCATCAGACCGAGCAGCGTCGCGCCGTAGCGCTTCCAGTACCGGCGCCGCAACTCGCCCGCCGCCGCCTCGTCCAGACCGAGGTGCGCCTGGAGATAGGCGGTCATCGAGCGGTTGATGTGCGGGAAGATGTGCGGGGTCGCGTTGTGAAGCGTGTTGTCGAGGTCAAAGATCCACGCGCGCCGCCACATACACTTCTACGTTCCGGGTTCCGGGTTCAATGTTCCAAGTTCAAAGTTCCAAGTTCAATGTTTGCCGGCGGTTAACGCGCAGTGAGCCTCGAACCTTGAACTTTGAACCTTGAACTTTGAACGCGGCGCGGCGATCTCGCCGCGGTCAGCGCCGCCTGATGAGCGTGCCGACGCCTTCGTCGGTGAGGACCTCGAGCAGCAATGCGTGCTCGACGCGGCCGTCGATGATGTGGCAGGTGTTGACGCCGTTCTTCACTGCGTCGAGCGCCGAGCTGATCTTGGGCAGCATGCCGCCGGAAATCGTGCCGTTGGCGAACAGCTCGTCGATTTTCTTCGCGGAGAGGCCGGTGAGGAGGTTGCCGTTCTGGTCGAGCACGCCCGGCGTGTTGGTGAGCACGATCAGCTTCTCCGCCTTCAGTATCTCGGCCATCTTGCCGGCGACGAGGTCGGCGTTGATGTTGTAGGTCTCGCCCTTTTTGCCCACGCCGAGCGGCGCGATCACCGGGATGAAGTCGTGGGTGTGCAGCCGATGCACGATCTCGGGATCGATGCTCTCGACTTCGCCCACCTGGCCGATGTCGATCAGCTCGTCCGAGTCGCCGTCACCGCGTACCAGCATCTTCTTCGCGCGGATCAGCCCACCGTCCGCGCCGGTGAGACCGACGGCGCGCCCGCCGTGCTGGTTGATGAGGTTGACGATCTCCTTGTTCACCTGGCCGCCGAGCACCATCTCGACCACGTCCATGGTCGCGGCGTCCGTCACCCGCATGCCCTGGACGAACTCGCCCTTCCTGCCGAGCTGTTTCAGCAGATCGTCGATCTGCGGGCCGCCGCCGTGCACCACCACCGGGTTCATGCCGACGAGCTTGAGCAACACGACGTCGCGCGCGAAGCTCTTCTTCAGCTTGTCGTCGGTCATCGCGTTGCCGCCGTACTTGATGACGATGGTCTTGCCGTGAAAGCGCTGGATATAGGGCAGCGCCTCGGCGAGGATCTTCGCCCTGTCGGCGGCGGTGGTGCCGGTGAGTGCCATGGTGATCGGGCCGTTTGTCGGTCGCCGGCTATTCTACAAAAAATGCGGCAGGCCCGTTGGCCCGCCGCATTTTTTAATCAAGTACAGATCGTACAACCGTTCCTTCCCCTCCGGTCCTCTTCAATAATACGGCCGCCTTGCCGTCATTGCCGCGTGTTGAGCGGCGGGGTCGACCTCGTCCGTTCCAACGCGCGGACGTAAACCGGCGGCGTGAGCCGTCCGGATTTACTGGATGGTGATGCGCTTCGCCTGCACCGCCGCCTGCTTCGGCAGCGTCAGCTCCAGCACGCCGTTCGCATACTTGGCGCTGGTGCCGGCTTCCTCAACCGCCTGACCGAGCGTGAACGCGCGGTACACCTTGCCGTAGTAGCGCTCGGCGCGCAGCACGCGGTCACCGTTCTTCACGTCCTTCTCGTTCTTCACTTCGGCGCTGATCGCGACGGTGTCACCGTCGATGGTGACGTTGATGTCTTCCTTCTTCACGCCGGGAATCTCCGCGCGCAGCGTATACGCCTTCTCGTTCTCGGACACGTCCACGCGGAATTGCGCGGCCCCGGCGGGATGCTCGTAGCTGACCGGGCGCACAAGGAAGCCGCGGACCAGGTCGTCCAATGCCTCGTCAAAAGGGCTGAAACGGGTGATGCTTGTCATGTCGGGTCTCCATGCTCAATTGGGCGCTGAACGCGCCGACACCCCAAATATTGGAGCCGGTCGGGGATTTTCAAGGGCGGCCGCCGGTCTCGATGCAACGAATTGATCTTTCTAAGATTCTGGCGGCGCCTGCTCAGTGTCGATGCGCGTTCTCGGCGGCCGCCGGACGCACTTCGGCCTGCACCGTGAACACGGAGCGACCGCTGAAATCGGCACGCTGGACGGTCAGCGTGAGCGGCACTTTGTCCCCGGGCTTAAGCGGCTGTTTGACGTCGATCAGCATGATGTGCAAGCCGCCGGGAGCGAGCTTCACCGGTTTCCCCGGGGGCAGCTCGATCCGTGCGACCGGGCGCATCCTCATCACGCCCTCTTCCATCGACATGCTGTGCAGCTCGGCGCTCGCGGCAGCGGGGCTCGCAACGGCGGTGAGCACCAAGCCGGTACGGCTCACGAGCTCCATGTACGCCCCCGCGACCTTCTGTCCCGGGGCGGGGGCGCGCACCCAGGCGTCCTTGACGGTCACCGGCTGCGCCTGCGCCTCATCTGCCGGAACGGCGCAACCGGCCCCGATGAGCGCGATCAGCACGAACCTGAGTGAGCGGGGCCGAAGAAGTTTGTCAGGGTTTCGTCCGACAAACTTCTTAAGTAAGACCACGTCCCGAAGTAAACGCAAATAACAACTTAAAGTTTTCATTGCTTTTTGCCCCGATTTTCGTGCAGGCGGTTTTGCATAAGGAGTTCGTCGGAGCTCAGTCCGACAAACTCCTGGCCCTTTGAGGAAGTTCATGGGGTTTCATCCCGGCTGTAAGAGGGCGAATTCTTTCACCCACGTCTCGTAGAGGCAAGGGCGACTGGCTAGCAGCCTGTCGGACCTAGGTGTCCGGCAGGCTGCTGAGGAATTTGTCCGAATTAAGCCCGACAAACTCCTGGGCGCGCGCATCCGCTTTGCTATAATCGCCGCCGCATGCGTTCGATACCGCTTCTTCTGCTGTCCGTTTTCCCCACCGTCCTTCACGCCCAGCAAGTCGTGCCCCCGCTCCCGGCCGCGCCTGCCATCGCGGCGAGGGCCTACCTGCTGCTGGATTTCAACAGCGGCCAGACGCTGGTCGCCCGCAATCCGCAGGAACGGGTGGAGCCGGCCTCGCTCACCAAGCTGATGACGGCCTATCTCACGTTTGCCGCCCTCGACCAGAGGCGGATCCGTCTCGACCAGGTGGTGCCCGTCTCCGAGTTCGCGTGGCGCACCGAAGGCTCGCGCATGTTCGTCGAGCCGAGGAAACCGGTAACCATCGAGGAGCTGATCCACGGCATGATCGTGCAGTCCGGCAACGACGCCTGCATCGCGCTCGCCGAGGCGATCGCCGGCAGCGAGGAGGAGTTCGTGGTGATGATGAACCGCGAAGCGCAGCGGCTGGGGCTGAAGGGCACGCACTTCGTCAATTCGACAGGTCTGCCGCATCCGCAGCATTATTCCACCGCGCGCGACGTCGCCGAGCTTGCGGCGGCCGTGATCCGCGACTTCCCCGGGCGCTACCCGCTCTATTCACAGCGGGAGTACCGCTACAACAACATCACGCAGTCCAACCGCAACCGCCTGCTGTGGGCCGATCCGACTGTGGACGGCATGAAGACCGGTTACACCGAGAACGCCGGCTACTGCCTGGTGAGCTCGGCCAGGCGCGGGGAGCGGCGGCTCATTTCGGTGGTGCTCGGCGCCGCGAGCGAGTCGGCCCGTGCGGCCGAGAGCCAGAAGCTGCTCAACCACGGCTTCCAGTCCTACGACGGCGTCCGCCTCTATTCGGGCAGGCAGCCGGTGGTCACGCTGGAGGTGTACAAGGGCGTGTCCGGCAGCGTGAGCGCGGGATTCCTCGCCGACCTCCATCTCGCCCTGCCGCGAGGCCAGGGCGACAAGCTGAAAGCCCGCGTTGAGAGCATGCAGCCCCTGTTCGCTCCGATCAGTGCCGGCCAGCGTATCGGCACGCTGAAGCTGACGCTCGATGGCAGTCCGTACCGCGAGGTCCCGATGGTGGCGCTGGATAACGTGCCGGTGGCGGGCGTTCTGGGGCGCGGCTGGGACGCGTTGCGGCTGCTGTTCCGATAAAATGCCGCTCGCAAGCGGCATTTTATGAGGGATAAACTGACCGCGACCGAAATGACGCTGACCCCGGCCATTTCATCACCTGCGAGCCCCACATGAGCGAAACGGCATATCTCAATGGAGAATTCCTGCCGCTTGATCAAGCACGCGTTTCAGTGCTTGATCGCGGCTTCATCTTCGGCGACGGGGTCTACGAGGTCATCCCCGTCTATTCGCGGCGCCCC
>JBGQGU010000332.1:0-4405 GCA_041497655.1 Gammaproteobacteria bacterium | reverse complement strand
GCGGTGGTCGCCGCCGGCCACGAGATCGCGCACCACGGCTGGACGCACCGCCCGCCCGCAAGCCTGACGCGCGAGCAGGAGGAAGGCGAGCTGGTGCGCGGCAACGAGGCGATCAGGAAGCTGACCGGGCGCGCGGCGCGCGGCTACCGTTCGCCGTCATGGGACCTCTCGCCGCACTCGATTGGGCTGTTCCTCAAGCAGGGCTTCCTCTACGACAGCAGCCTGATGGGGGACGACTACACGCCCTATTACGCGCGGCAGGGGGACGTGATCGAGCTCGAGAAGCCGGCCGTGTTCGGCAAGGAGACTACGCTGGTGGAAATGCCGATCCACTGGGCCGCTGACGACGCGCCGCACTTCGAATACGTGCGAACCGAGACGACCTTCCGCCAGGGCCTGATGAACGCCAACGCGGTGGGCGAGAACTGGATCAACGATTTCCTCTACATGCGCGACACCATGGAGTGGGGCGTGCTGACCTACACCTGCCACCCCTTTGTTATCGGTCGCGGCGCGCGCATGATGATGCTCGAACGGCTCATCAAGACCATTTCCGGCAAGCGCGGCGTGTTTCTCAAGATGGAGGATGCCGCGGCGGAATTCCGCCAGCGCCTAAAACTCGTGACCAGTGACCGGTGACTGATATCAACCACCCCGGCGCTTTGCGCCACCCCTCCTTGAAAAGGAGGGGAGTGTTTGCGAAATTCCCCTCCTTACCGAGGAGGGGTGCCTGCGAAGCAGGTGGGGTGGTGCGGGTCGAATCACGAATCACGATTCACGAATCACGCTTTTCCAAATGATAAGAACTCGCTTCGCCCCCAGTCCCACCGGCTATCTGCATGTCGGCGGCGCGCGCACCGCGCTGTTCTGCTGGGCTTACGCGAAGAAGCACGGCGGCACCTTCATCCTGCGGATCGAAGACACGGACCGCGAGCGCTCCACGCGGGAGTCGGTGATGGTGATTCTCGAAGCCATGCAATGGCTCGGGCTCGATTACGAAGGACCGCACTCCCAGATGGACCGGCTGGGGCGCTACCGCTTGGTCGCGGAGCAATTGATAAAAAAGGACCAGGCCTATTACTGCTACGCCAGCCGGGAAGAGCTCGAGGTCTTGCGCGAGCAGCAGCGCGCGCGGAGCGAGAAGCCGCGCTACGACGGACGCTGGCGGCCGGAAAATGCGAAGAAGCACAACCTGAAGCCGCCGCCCGGCGTGCAGCCGGTGGTGCGTTTCCGCAATCCAGACGCCGGCGAGGTCACGTTCAACGATCTCGTCAAGGGTCCCATCACGGTCGCGAACGGCGAGTTGGACGACCTCGTGCTGCTGCGCGCCGACGGCATCCCCACCTACAACTTCGGCGTGGTGGTGGACGACATCGACATGGCGATCACCCACGTCATCCGCGGCGACGATCACGTTAACAACACACCGCGGCAGATCAATATTTACCGGGCGTTGGGGGCATCGCTGCCCCGGTTCGCGCACGTGCCGATGATCCTCGGCGCGGACGGCGAGCGCCTGTCCAAGCGCCACGGCGCGGTGAGCGTCATGCAGTATCGGGACGATGGCTACCTGCCGGAGGCGCTCGTGAACTACCTCGCGCGGCTCGGCTGGTCGCATGGCGACGAGGAGATGTTCTCGCGCGAGCAGCTCGTCTCATGGTTCGATCTGGAGCACATCAGCCAATCGCCTGCGCGCTTCAATCCGGAGAAGCTCGCCTGGCTCAACGCGCAGTATCTCAAGGGCACCGACGACGCGCGGCTCGCCGCGCTCGCCGGACCGTTTCTTTTGAGGGATGGCTGCGACCCGGCGAAAGGTCCTCCGCTCGCGCGAGTCGCAGCACTGCTTAAAGAGCGGGCCAACACCATCGAAGAGCTGGCCGACGCTGCCGTCTATTTCTATCGCCCGCTCGAGCCGTCCGAGGAACTGAAAAAGCAGTACTACACGCCGGATGTCAAACCGGCGCTGTTGGACTTGAGGGAGCGGCTGGCGAAGATCGAGTGGAAGCGTGAATCCATCAGCGAGGCGCTGAAGGGCGTCGTGGCGAGCCACGAGCTGAAGCTGCCCAAAATCGCGATGCCGCTGCGCGTGATGGTGACCGGCGAGGCGCAGACGCCTTCGATCGACGCGACGCTTGAGCTGATCGGGCGCGACGAGGTGCTCGCGCGCATGGAAATACAGCTGCAAGCCTTTCCAGAATAACGGTTTTGTTTACAGGGTAGGGGGTGCCGTTTATAATGCGCGCTCTCTCGTGGGGGTATAGCTCAGCTGGGAGAGCGCTTGCATGGCATGCAAGAGGTCACCGGTTCGATCCCGGTTACCTCCACCAGCAATACCCGAATGGACAGGATTAACAGGATTTACAGGATTAGATCGAAGGGCAAGGTTCCAATCCGTTTTGCTGTCGGGTTAAATCTTGTTAATCCTGTAAATCCTGTCTATTTGTTTTGATCTTGGGTCTTGACTCGCCGATTCCCCAGATCCTGTCTATTGCTTTGGTGGTCGGAAGTCCCCATCGTCTAGAGGCCTAGGACATCGCCCTTTCACGGCGGTAACCGGGGTTCGAATCCCCGTGGGGACGCCAAAAAAAACCGCCGCGTGGCGGTTTTTTCTACCTTGAAATCCCAATTCACGACTATCCCCTCCTGTCCGAGGAGGGGTGCTCGCGAAGTGAGCGGGGTGGTGGATGAGTGATTGACTGTGACAACCACCCCGGCGTTTCACGCCACCCCTCCTTAACCAAGGAGGGGAGCTGAACCAAATACTCCCCTCCTTTTCAAGGGTGAGGCGGGGTTTCCGTCCTCATTGCATTCCGTTCTCCTTTGACGAAAACGGAATCTCGAACCTCCCCTACCTCGATCTCGGGAGGGCAGGATGAGGGAGTAGCCAAGTCGTCATTTTGTTTGGCGCTCTCAACCATAAATATCGAGCGATAGCCGCTCGATATTCATGGACATAAGCCGCCAAGCCTTTCGAGGGTTCACCAGCATGACTGGGATGCCTGCTCATCAAGCTGATTGTCTTGATAAAAATCAGCTCCGCCCGCGGTTCCATCCCAGAAGTAAGTCATCTGTTATCTCGCGGTAAGCGATCTGCAAGTGCCCTCGGCGCACGATCGGCTCAGTGCGCTGCGGATCGAGCGGTTTGCCGGATGCGACGTCCGCCAGCGCCGCGAAGCTCAGGAGGTGACGTCATGGGAACCAAATTCCGATTCTTGGCGAGTAGGGCGGCCGTATTCATGCTGGCGGTTCTGGCCGGATGCGGCGGCGGCGGCGGCGGGGGTGGCGGCAGCAGCACAGCAGCGTCCCCGCCCCCGGACATCTCCGGGGTGTGGGCGGGCACCTGGACGGGGACCAATACAGCGCAAGGGTTGGTGACCGGCACCTGGGAGGCGGAACTCTCCCAATCCGCGACTGGTGTGACCGGTGGTGCCTCGCTCCGCGGCGACATCGATTGCATGGACGGCGCCATTGCCGGATCCGCGGATGCGAACAACGTCGTGACCGGGACGCTCGACCGGGCCCCCTGTTTCCTGAACACGTGGACGTTGACCGCGCTTGATCTTCCCGGCCGCAATGCTGCCGGCACCTGGACCCAGCCCGGCCAACAGGGCGAGGGAACGCTGAGCGGTGTGCAGGTCGCGAAACCGGGTGGACCGCGCATACGCTTTGTGAATCCGCCCGCGGGATTGCCCCATGCGCTGGTGACGATAGTAGGCGCGAATCTCGGCGCGTTGCCTGCAGATAACGCGATTACCTTCAACGATACGTCGGCTGCGACGCTGACGGCGAACACCGTTGCGTTGACTGCGCGGGTGCCGTTGGGGGTAACCACCGGCCCGGTTCGCTTGACCACGGCGCAGGGCCTCGCCATCAGTCCGGTGAATTTCAATCTCGACGTCGCATCTCCGCAGCCGCTTGCCACTGCGACCATCGCGACTGCGATAGCTCCGGAGGGTGTGGCGATCAGCCCCGACGGGCGCAAGGCCTATGTGGCGACGCGCTCAGCTCTCGTAAGTCTCATCAATACGGCCAATAACGTTGTGCTGGGTTCTCCCAGCACCGGCGCACAGGCACATTCGGTAGTCGCCGGGCCGAGCGGCCGATGGGTGTACGTGGCCAATGGTTCCAGTGGCATCTCAGTGCTCGACGCGGCGACCGCCGCGCGGAAGGACGTTATCCCCGTGATCGTCAACGGTGCTGCGGTGAACGCGGGCGGAGGGCCGGCGCTCAATCCGCAGGGACTCGCCCTCAGTCCCGATGGCCGGCATCTCTTTGTTTCGGACAACCAGGATGGCGGGGCGGTCGTGGTGATCGACATTGCGACCAAGTCCGCCGTGGCGAGCTTTTCCCTCGGCCAGGGCTGGATGCCGCTCGGGATCGCCGTGCATCCGGACGGGCAGCGCGC
>JBGQGU010000331.1:0-4428 GCA_041497655.1 Gammaproteobacteria bacterium | reverse complement strand
CGCCACCAAGGTCTGGGCCAACGGGCGCGACGCCGGAATCCGGCAGATGGAAAGCTCGTTCCGGTCGATGCGCACGCGGCGCATGGACCTCATGCAGGTCCACAACCTCGAGGACGTCGCCGTCCACGCGAAGACCATGCGGGAATGGAAGGACGCCGGGCGCATCCGCTATCTCGGCATCACGCATTACCATTCCGGCGCCTACAGCGAGCTCGAGCGGCTGGTGAGGTCGCGCGAATGGGATTTCGCGCAGTTCAACTACTCGATGGCGGAGCGCGAAGCCGAGGCGCGGCTGCTGCCGGCGTGCGCCGAGGCCGGTGTCGCGGTGATCGTCAACCGCCCGTTCTCGCAGGGCGCGCTCTTTCCCAGGGTCAAGGGGAAGGCATTGCCGGCGTGGACCGCGGAATTCGACTGCGCGAGCTGGGGACAGTTCTTCCTCAAATACATCCTTTCGCATCCCGCCGTCACTTGCGCCATTCCGGGCACGAGCCGGGTCGCGCACCTCAGGGACAACCTGGGAGCAGGAATGGGTCGCCTGCCCGACGCAAGAATGCGCCGACGCATGGTCGAGACCCTGGAGCGGCTGTAACGGCACAAGACAGGGCCGCAACGTCCTCATTTCTTGTTTAGTTTAGAATTCATGAGCGTTAAAGCGTGGCGAACAGGGGGCGACTCTTGACCGGTAAAGGGCTGGAATCAAGCGCGATGCTGGCGATCCTGCTGGCGCTCATGCTCGCCACGCTTGCGGGCTGCAGCATGGTCCGCCTCGGCTATCCCCAGCTCGACACGATCGCCGCGTGGACCGCCGACGAGTACTTCGATCTCGACCCGCAGCAGAAGCAGGAATTCGGGAGGCGTTTCGAGCGCATTCACGAATGGCACCGATATGAGCAGTTGCCGGACTACGCGGCATTCCTCGCCGAGTCGAAAGCGCGGCTTCAAAAAGGTCTCACACGCGAAGATGCCCTCTGGGTGACGAATGGCGTAAGGGCGCGCTACCGCATCCTTGTGGCGTACGCGGCGGACGACGCGGCGGCCATGCTGATGAGCGTCACGCCGGAGCAACTCGATGCCCTGCGACGCCGGTTTGAGAAGGACAACCGCCGCTTTGTCCGCGAGTACCATCTTGAAGCGACCGTCGAGGATCAACGACGGGCAACCGGCCGCCGGGCGCTCTCACGCATCCGCGACTGGGTCGGCCATCTGGACGACGGGCAGGAACAGCAGATCCTCGCGTGGGCGAGCGATCTGCCGCTCATCCACGGGCCGCGCCACCAGGACCGGCTGCGGCGGCAGCGCGAGTTCCTGCAGCTCATGTCGCAGCGCGACGATGCCGGCCGGTTCGCCGCCCAGCTGCGCAACTTTCTGTCCAACTGGGAGGAGGGACGCGATCCTGGGTACAACCGGCTGTTCAACGAGTGGACGCAACAGCAAGCCGACCTCTACGTCGCGGTGTACGGCATCCTGCTGCCGCACCAGCGCGCCGCCGTCGCCGACCGCCTGCAGGTCTACATCAACGACTTTACGCAGCTCGCGCAGCGCCCCGCGGCGCAGGCCGCCGCGGGCCGGTGAAAATCAAATGGACAGGATTTACAAGATTTACAGGATTACAGTGTTCAAATCTTGTTAGTCCTGTTAATCCTGTCTATTTCTCTTTTTTGGCAATCAAGCCGCGGAGCTGCTCGTAGACCGCGCGGTCCACGGGAATCCCCTCCTTCCGCCGCCGCTCCCGCTCGCGATACGCCCGCTCCGAAGGAATTCGCACCGGCTCGTCGGGGTTGAGCGGCGGCACGGCGCGCACCGCCTCGATCAACTCGCCGAGCTGCGCCTTGAATTCCTCCGGCGGCAGCAGGATGGCGGGATCGAAGACGACAAAGAGAAAAGCAAAATCCTGCGCCTTGCCGCGGGCGCGCGCCGCCCCGGCGAGCAGGCACATCGCCTGGATGCCGAAGGCGAGCGCCGAGCCGCGGTGGCCGCCGAAGGTGAAGATGCCGCCCTTCAGCGCCTCCGCGGCGTCGGTGGTCGGCAAGCCGTGCGCGTCGATCGCCGTGCCCTCCGGTAGAGGCAGCCCCAGCCGCGAGCGCAGGATCACCTCGCCCCGCATCATCGCCGCGGTCCCCAGGTCCACGATGAACGGGTCGCCGTCCGTTGGAAAGCCGAACCCGATCGGGTTGGTGCCGAAGGCGGGCCCGGCGCCGCCGTGCGGCAGCACGACCGGCGCGGCGCTCGCGAGATGGATGCCGACGAGCCCCGCCCGCGCGATCATCTCCAGGTAGTACGCGTTGCGGCCGCTCAAGTGGCTGCGGTACATGCCCACCACCGCGATGCGATGCTTGCGCGCCTTCTCGATCGCGAGCCGCGTTGCCTGGTGGACGGCGTAGTAGCCGACGTGATTGCCGCCATCCATGAGCGCGGACACTTCCGTTTCGTACACCACTTTGATCGGCGTCCGCGGCTCACGGGTGCGCGGGTCCTCGTTGATGGTCAGGATCCGCGGCAGGCCGGCAAAGCGATGCCCGCACAGCGCCGCGTCGACGAGGTGGGCGGTGATGACGGACGCCTCCTCACCGTCGAAACCGATGGCCTGCAGCGCCCGCTCGCCGAGCTCCGTCGCCTGGGCGACGCTCAGACTGATCTCGTCCCTCATCATCTGCGGCTACTGGACTTTCAGCCCGGCTTTGGTGACAAGCGAGCGCCATTTCTCGTACTCCGCTTTCACCTGCACGGAAAATTCGCGCGGGGCATTTCCGACCACGTCAGTCGCCTCGGCCTCCATGCGACGCTCGATTTCCGGAGCGTGCACCGCTTTCACCGCCTCCGCATGGAGCTTTTCAATGATCGGGGCCGGCACGCGGGCGGGCGCGAACAGGCCGAACCACGCATCCACCGCGTACCCCGGGACACCGCTTTCGGCGACGGTCGGCAGGTCCGGCAGCACCTTCATGCGGGCCACGCCGGTAACCGCCAGGCCTTTTATCCGCCCTGCTTTCATCAGCGGCAGCGCCGAGATCGGGTTGCCCAGCACCCAATTGACCTGCCCGGAAACCACCGCGGGATAGGCGTCGGCAACGCCCTTGTAGGGAACGTGGTTCATCTGCACCCCGGCGAGCGCGCACAGCAGTTCCGCGCCCAGGTGCAGCACGCCGCCGACGCCGGAGGAAGCATACGTCACGTTGCCCGGCTTTGACCGGGCGAGCGCGACGAGTTCCTTCACCGATGTCACGGGAAGCGACGTCGTCGTGAGCAGGATGTAAGCGTTGCTGGTGAGCTTGGTGACCGGCTGAAAATCGCGGACGGGATCGTAGCGCACTGTCTGGATCGCCGCGTTGGTGACCATGCTGCTGCTGCTCACCAGAAGCGTGTGTCCATCCGGCGCCGCCTTCGCCACGGTCTCGACGCCAATGCTGCCGCCCGCGCCGGGCCGGTTGTCCACGATGAAGCGCTGCCCTAACGTCTGGCTGAAATGGTCGCTGATGATCCGGGCGAGCGTGTCCACGCCGCCGCCGGGGGTCAGCGGCACGATCACTCGCACTGGCCGCGAGGGGTATTGCTGTGCGGCAGCTGGCATCGCAGCTGTCGCGAGCATGCCGCACAGCAATACCAATGATGAACGATGAATGATGAATGATGAATGGCTCATACCTGTCACTGCGTCACTTTGCTGGCTGAGTATAGCGCGCAACCTGCACCGCACGTCCAGAGTGCCGACTGCTAGAATACCGTTTCGAAAAGTTTGCTTTCCATGCCCGTATTCCCGCGCCCGATCGCGTCCAAGCTGCCCAACGTCGGCACCACGATCTTCACCGTGATGTCGCGGCTCGCGCAGGAGCACAACGCGATCAACCTGTCGCAGGGCTTCCCCGATTTTGATTGCGCCAAGGCGCTGCGCGATCTGGTCACGAAATACATCAACGCGGGGCTCAACCAGTACCCGCCGATGGCGGGCGTCATGCGGCTGCGCGAGCGCATTGCAGAGAAGGTCGAGGCGCTCTACGGGACGAAATACGATCCCGAGCACGAGGTGACGGTCACGCCGGGGGCGACCTACGGCATCTTCAACGCGGTCGCAACGCTGATCCGGCACGGCGACGAGGTGATCCTGTTCGAGCCCGCCTACGACAGCTACGCCCCTTCCGTCGAAGTGAGCGGCGGTGTTCCGGTCTACGTCCAGCTGCGCTACCCCGATTACAGCATCGACTGGCAGCAGGTCCAGCGTGTGATCACGCCGAAGACGCGCATGATCATAATCAACACGCCCAACAATCCCACGGCGAGCGTATTCTCGGGTGAGGACATGCGGATGCTCGAGGGGATGCTGCGCGGCACCGACATCGTGGTCGTAAGCGACGAGGTCTACGAGCACATCGTGTTCGACGGTCACCGGCACCAGAGCGTCGCGCGCTTCCCCGGGCTCGCCGAGCGCAGCTT
>JBGQGU010000330.1:0-4430 GCA_041497655.1 Gammaproteobacteria bacterium | reverse complement strand
CCCGACGCTCGACGGCTACGCCAAGGTCAAGGTGCCGACGGGCACCCAGACCGGGCAGATGTTTCGCCTCCGCGGCAAGGGCATCAAGGGCGTGCGCTCATCGAGCCACGGCGACTTGATCTGCCACGTCGCGGTCGAGACACCGGTAAACCTCACCGCGCGCCAGAAAGAGCTGCTCGCAGAACTCGAGTCCATCAACGAGAAGGACGGCGGCCGGCACAACCCGCGGGCCAAGTCCTGGATGGAAAAAGTTCGCGAGTTCTTTGCCCAGTAAGTCGCGAACTTTTTAATAAGAATAATCCTTTATCTAAGATTCAGGATTCGGCGCTCCGGATGCGGCAGGAACCAGGCCCCTGTCCGGATCCTCCCTCGATTCCAACAGCTGATTGCCGAATCCTGTACTCCCGCACTTTCTTAAGGAAATCAGGATTCGGCCCCTTGCATCGGCAGGAACGCTACCGTCTGCCCGACCCAGCAAGGATCCAGAATCGATGGCCGAATCCTCGGTGTCAACGAAATCATTGCCCATGCGTTTCCGGTACAGGCGGCGACATGGGTGAGGTTAATTGAATCCGATTTCGGTTCAGGTGGACGATCGCGAGGGCGGGAGTCCGGTGATTGCCTTACTCGGGCAATCGCAAGACTTTTGCGTGACGGTTACGCGGTTGAAGCTTGGTGACTATCTAGTGGACAGCCGCCTGCTGTTCGAGCGCAAGACCCTGCCGGATCTGGTCAGCGCGATCATAAGTGGCCGGCTGTTCACGCAGGCCCTCAGGCTTGCCGCCACATCGTTGCGCCCCGCGATCGTTCTTGAAGGAACCGTCCACGACTTGGCGGAAAGCGGCATGCGCTGGGAGCCCATTCAGGGCGCCTTGATTGCCGTGACTCTTTTTTGTGGCATTCCACTATTGAGGACGCGCACGCCTGAAGAAACAGTTCGCACGATGCTGTTCGCCGCGCGGCAAGCGCAGACCTGCGCTACAGGAGGGCTTCCGCGACATGGCTGGCGGCCACGCGGCAAATATGCGCGGCAACTCTACATACTCCAAGGCTTTCCCAATATCGGCCCTGAACGCGCGCGTCGCCTTCTGGCCCGTTTCGGCAGCATCGAAGCCATCATCAACGCCCAGCCCGATGAATTGCGATCGGTCAAAGGGATTGGCAAACAGATCGTGAATAAACTCAGATGGTCGGTTGGGGAACCGCTGGGTACGTATTCTTCAATCGGGGGGAGGTGAGGTTGGGGGTGGTTCGGAAGCCTTCTCCGATTTCGCCCGTCTTTCTTCCTTACGGCTCACCACAAACCGGCGATGGGACGTATCATGTCCGCCTGCCCATGATGAATGTCGCGACAGAAATACAAGAAATGCTGCCTGCCGACGGGGTGAGCCGATGAAACTCGCGAGTTTCGAAGCCGTCGTCGGCGCTTTCGAAGAAGCGGGCGTGCGCTATCTCGTGGCCGGCGGCCTTGCCGTAAACGCCCACGGTTACCTGAGATTCACCAAGGACGTGGTGCTGCAGCTCGCTCCCGAAAACATCGGGCGCGCCTTCGCGGCGCTCGGAAAGCTGGGCTACCGGCCGATGGTGCCGATTACGGCGGCGCAATTCGCCGACACCCGGCAGCGGGAAAGCTGGATCCGTGAGAAGGGAATGCAGGTGCTCCAGTTCTGGAGCGATGCGCATCGGGACACGCCGATTGACATGTTCGTGAGCGAGCCGTTCGCTTTCGACGAAGAATACCGGCGCGCTCTGATCAAGCCGCTGGGGCCGACCGCCGTGCGCTTCGTTACGATCCCCACGCTCATCCGGATGAAAGAAGCGGCTGGACGTCCACAGGATAGAATAGACGTTGAATACCTGCGCATGAGACTGGAAGACGATGCCGGACGTTGAGAGACAGGCGGACATCATCGATTGGAGCCTTACGACCTGGGAGGGCTCGCGGCGGGAGCAATTGCGACGCTGGGCCGCGTTGTCTCTGGAGGAAATCCTTCTCGCCCAGGAAGAAATGCAGGAACTCGCCGGAAAACTGGGCGCGGAAATTGGCCGCTGACGGGGCAGAGCCGCCTGGCAACAACGTCGAAAGCAGGCCAGGATGGCCGGCCGGCGGCGTCCGGTTTACAGTCGAGACTTGAGAGTCGGCAGACCACCTCCGTCATCGGAAAGCATGGCCGCCGAATCCTAAAGCCACTTGGCCTGGCGGAAGCGGTAGAAGAGGTAGCCGTCTATCCCCACCATCATCGCGAGCGACAGCGGGTAGCCCCACACCCACTTCAGCTCCGGCATGTGCTCGAAGTTCATGCCGTAGACGCCGGCGATCATGGTCGGCACCGCCACCAGCGCCGCGTAGGCCGCGAGCTGCTTGACGGTCTCGTTCTCGTGCACCGTGATCAGCGAAAGGTTGACCGAGATGGCGGTGGCCACCATGTCGCGCAGGTTGTCTATGGACTGGTTGATGCGCAACAGGTGGTCGGCGACGTCGCGGAAATACTCCTGGGTGTAGGCGCAGATTTCGGGTACGCGCCCGCCGTAGAGGCGGCCGACGGCCTCGTGCAGGGGCCCCGCCGCGTGCTTGAGCGTCATCAGCTTGTGCTTGAAGCCGTAGAGCGCCTCGATGTTCTCGCGCACCGGCTCATTGGCGAAAATCCGCTCTTCCAGGAGCTCGAGCTCGTCTTCCAGCGCGTCCAGCACCGGGAAGTAGCGGTCCACCACGCTATCCATCAGCGCGTAGAGCACGTACGCCGGGCCGTGCTTGAGCAGGTGCGGCTCGCGCTCGCTGCGCTCGCGCACGTTGACGAAGCCCTGCTCGGCGTGATTGCGAACCGACAGTACGTAGTTCTTGCCGACGAAGACGTTCAGCTCGCCCACGCGCAGCTCGTCGTCCGCGGGCTCGATCATGTGCAGCACCGCGAACAGCGAGTCGCCGTACTCTTCGATCTTGGGCCGCTGGTGGCCGTGGTGCGCGTCCTCCACTGCGAGCTCGTGCAGGCCGAACTGGCTCTGCATCTCAGTCAGCTCTTCCGCCGTCGTGTCCTTGAGCGCCACCCAGACGAAGCAGCCGGGCATGCCGAGGTAGTTGTGGATGTCCTCCTTGCGGATATCGCCGAGCTTTTTGCCGTCCTGATAGGCGGCGCAGTTGATGAGCATTTATGCGGCACCTCCCAGCCAGGAATAATATACCGTCGCTACCGATCCGTCAGTGGACGGTAAGCGGCACGGGCCCACACTCGGTGCCGCATGACAATGTTCCCAGTCAATCTCGGAACCACGGTGCGGCCGCGGTTGCCGGTCACCGCTTCGCGTCCCGGAACGCCCCTTCTCATTCGTCAAGCGCGATAGCGCTTGACGAATTCCCAGTCGATCTCGACGCCGAAGCCCGGCTTGTCGTTGAGATGGACGTGGCTGTCGCGCACCTGCACACGCTCGCGGTAGAGCCCGAACGAAACCGGATCGCGGGCGGCGTCGCCGTGCGATTCCACGCCGAATCCGCAGCGCGGAAACGCCGCCACCAGGTGGGCGTGCAGCTCCGGCACGGTATGGGGCGCAATCATGACGCCGTGCTGCTCGGCGAGCTGTGCGACCCGCAGTGCCTCGGTGAATCCGGCGTAGCGCGTCGAATCGAACTGCACGTAGCGGATCGCGCCGGATGCGATGAAGTCGCGAACAGTGAAGCGCGTCAACTCGCGCTCGCCGTGCGCGAGCGGGATGCGGGTGGCGGCGGCGAGCCGCACGAAGTCGGCCGGCTGGAGATACCAGTGCAGTGGCTCCTCCAGCCAGAAAATGTCCAGCGGCTCGACCGCGCGCGCGAAAGCGATGCAGTCGTCAAGATCGTAGGGGGCGTTCATGTCGAGCATCAGCGAAACGCTTGTGCCGATGGCCTCGCGCACCGTGCGCACGCGCCTCGCTTCCTCGGCGACGGTCCCGCCGCCCGTCTTGAGCTTGACCGCACGAAAGCCTTTAGCGACGAAACCCGCAAGCTCCTTGGCATAGTCCTCGTTGGTCGCGTCTTCCCGGTAATAGCCGCCCGTAGCGTAGGTAAAGATCGGCCGCTTCTCCGCCCCGAGCAGGCGGTATACCGGCAGGCCGGCGCTCTTGCCCCGTATGTCCCACAGCGCGATGTCGATGCCGGCGATCGCCGCCATGATCTGCGGGCGGGCGCCGCGCGGCAGCGGCGGCGGCAGCCCATCGCGTCCGCCCATCCCGCCCGGCCGCGGCGAAGTGAGCGCGAACAGCTTTTCCCACACCGCGACGGTGGCGGTCGCCTCCATGCCGCGGATGACCTCTCCGAAACGCGCCACCCACTCGCAGATCGCCTTTTGCGGCGAGCCGTGGATCTGGCCGTAGCCGGCGATCCCGTCCTCGGTGCGCACCTCCACCAGGATGAGGTTCGAGTCCTTCAGTTCCTCGTGCGCCGTCCACAGCGTGTGCTT
>JBGQGU010000329.1:0-4444 GCA_041497655.1 Gammaproteobacteria bacterium | reverse complement strand
GCGCGGTGCAGCAGCAGCGGCAGGCGAATTCCGCCCTCGGTCCGCACGCGCAGCACGATGGCGTCGTCGTGCTTGAGCTCACCGATGTGGCCGAGGTCGGTGCGGCTGCGGTAGGGATCGGCGCGCGAGCCGCTCGCGTCGAGCCATTCGATCGCGGCCTCTTCGAGCCACGCTTGCGCGCGCTGCAGTCCCTGCTGCACGCCGTAACCGGCGCCCGCGGCCAGCGCGAGCGGAGCGAGCCACGCCGCGAGCGGGAAGCGATGCGGCCGCGCCGCCCACAGCGCCCAGGCGGCGAGCGCAACGAGCCCGGCGTAGAACCCCGGGCCGCTTGCATTCGCCGCGCTCGCCGCAAACACCCAGACGGCGAAGCAGGGATAGCCGAGATTGAGGGTGTAGCGGTCACGCGCGGGATCCTTTCGCAGCGTCCACACGAAGGCCGAGACGTCTATGCGAGGCAGGTTGCTCCAGGCCTGCGCCAGCGCGAGCGGCAGCAGAAGCACCGGCAGCCACTGGAACAGCAGCAGCAGCGCGCGCGGGTTGCCGAACGTGAAGTACAGGTAGAGCGCAACCGCCACGATCAGCACGCTGCAGAAATCGGACAGGCGGTTGAAATGGGCCTGCTCGATGTTCCAGCGCAGCGGCAGCACGCGGGGCGCCTCGAGCGCAGCCGCGGCGGCCGCCGCGATCAGCCACTGCCCCGTCTGCGCGCCCCACAGTGCGCAGGCGGCGGCGAGCAGCAGCGGGAGCGTGTTCATAGCCGCGCCAGGCTTTCCTGCGCCTTGTCCGGCTCGACCACGAGCAGCCACGCCGGGCGCTCCTCGACCGGCTCCCCGGTCACGGCGATCACCCGCAGCGCGACACCGTGGCTTCTGAGCTTGTGCACGAGTTCGCGGCGCGGCGCGTCCCAGCCGAGCAGCACGCAGATGCAGCCCGACAACGCCTGCCGCCGGGCGAGCGCCGCTTCGCCCAGCGCTGCGAACGGCTTGTCGCGGCAGGGCTGCACGGCGGCGAGTATCTCGAGGAGGCTCCCGCTTTGCAGCTGGCCGCGGCCCGCGGTGTAGAGATAGGCCTCGGCGCCGATGAACATGAGATCGAGCAGGCACTCCCGCGTCTCGATGGTGCAGGCGAAGGAAGCGGCAATGGACACCGCCGCCTCGAAGCAACGTTCCTCGCCGGGCCGGGCGAAGGTGTCGAGCAGCAGCGCGTGGCGCTCGAAATACTCGTCCTGGAACTCCTTGACGATGGGTTTCGCCGCCCGCGCGTAGGACTTCCAGTGGATGTGCTGCAGCGGATCGCCGGGCCGGTATTCACGCAGCCCGAGGAATTCCCTGGAATCACCGACCGAGGCGGCGAGCGCGACGCCGCCTTGCTGGTAGCGGCGCGGCCCGGGCAGCGTGAACGGCGGCAACGCGTAGCGCCGCGGCAGCACGACGAGGTTCGCCTGCCGCGGCACCGGCATGAGCGCCCTCATGAGTCCCAGCGGGTCGGCACGGGCCACGGTGACGCCCCGGCTGTGCACGATGCTGCGCTTGAGCGCCTGCGCCTCGACCTCGATCTCGGTCGTTGCGCCGGGCGCGAGCGCGGGCAGGGCCTGCTCCGGAACCCGCGCGATGCGGGCGGCGTTGACGAGCCGCTTCCACGCGCGGTAGGTGGGGATCGTCATGGCGGCGCGGAAAGTCTCGAACGCGGGCCGCGTATCGGCGAGGTCCTCGATGAGCGAGAGCCCGTCCACCGCCGCGGCGCCGGGGTTGCTCACCCGCACGCGGTAGGTGAAGGGCTCGCCCGCCGTCGCGATGCGGGGCAGCTCCCGCTCCACGTGGACACGCGCGCGCAGCAGCGGCAGGCACAGCGCCGCGGCCGCGAGGAGCGCGGCGAGGAACCCGAAAACCTGATAGGCGGCGCTCTGCGTGGTGTCCACCCCGAGGGCGCCGGTCATGACGGCGCCCGAGACCACCAGCGCGCCGGCGGCCGTGAAGCGCCGGTTGGCCCAGTACGTGACCGCCGAGATGAAACGGAAGAAGCGGTACGAAATCCGCCGCATGGGCGCGCTTACGCGGGTACGCGGACCGCGTGCAGGATGTTCTCCACGAGCTGCCGCGCGGTGGCGCCGGCGAACTTCGCCTGCGGATCGAGCACGAGGCGGTGGGCGAGCACCGGCACCGCCATCTCGCGGACGTGGTCCGGCGTCACGAACGCCTCGCCGCGCACGAGCGCGAGCGCCTGTGCCATGCGGGCGAGAGCGAGCGAAGCGCGCGGGCCCGCCCCGAGCTGCACCGATGGCGCGTCGCGCGTCGCGCGCGCGAGCTCGACGGCGTAGCGCTTCAGCTCGGCGCTGATCCGCACGTCCTTCACGCTGCGCCTCAACCGGCGCACGTCCTCCACGCCGACGCACGCCCCGATGGTCTCGAGCGGGTGCCTGTGCTCCTGCGCGGAGAGGATCTCCACCTCGGTCTCCGCGCTGACGTAACCCAGGGAGAGGCGCAGCGCGAAGCGGTCCATCTGCGCCTCAGGCAGGGGATAGGTGCCGTGAAACTCGACCGGGTTCTGGGTCGCGATGACGAAAAACATCTCGTCGAGCGCGTGGGTCTTGCCCTCGATGCTGACCTGGCCTTCCGCCATCGCTTCGAGGAGGGCCGACTGGGTGCGCGGGCTCGCGCGGTTCACCTCATCGGCGAGCAGGATCTGGGTGAAGATGGGCCCGGCGTGGAACTGGAACGTCTGGTCCCGGGGATCGAACACGGAGACGCCGAGGATATCGGAGGGCAGCAGGTCGGGCGTGAACTGCACGCGCCTGAATTCCGCGCCGATGCTCCGGGCGAGCGCTTTCGCGAGCGTGGTCTTGCCGGTCCCGGGGTTGTCCTCGAGCAACACGTGGCCGCCGCCGAGAAAGGCCGCCAGCACTTTCTGCACCGTCGCGCCCTGGCCCGACATCACGCGCTCGATGTTGGCGCGGATGCGCGCGGCGAGTTGCTGCGGCTGGACGCTCGAGGCGCCGCTGGCGTCGTTCACGTGGTCCTCCTAGCAGCCTGTCGGATTAGGTGCCGACAGGCTGCTAATAGCAAAACCGCCCCCGAATTTCGAATGAAACCCAGGGCAACGACCCCGAATGGCTTCCGATGGGCATGCGCGTAGGCTGGAAATAGGATTTTCACTGTTTTTTACTCCCGTTGTCATGCGGGCGGTTTTGCATAAGGAGTTTGTCCGACCTGAGTCCGATAAACTCCTTGGGGACGAGTCGGGAAAACTGTATCACGGTTCACTATTTCCGCGGCGAAGATGGGGAGTACCAGCTCACGTGCTATACCTACTTTGTTTCCAAGCACAGCTACAGCTCGAAGGAAAAGAAGTGGTATGAGTGGGACTGAAATCACTCATCACCGGGTTTGGGTCAGCCTTCCCCCGGCCCGCCGCGCTGCCATCCTCAATTGCGCGCAGCGCGGTACTTCGTCCCCCCCTCTCAGGGGGAGGGAACAGAGGGTGGGGGTGGTTGCGGCGGGCGTTCGCCGGCTCACCCCTCACCCCCCGCCCCTCCATCCCTCACCCCCGCCCCTCCATCCCTCACCCCCGCCCCTCCATCCCTCACCCCCGCCCCTCTCCCGAGTGGAGAGGGGAGGCTCGAGATTCCCTTCTCCTCTTGGGAGAAGGGCATGGGATGAGGGGAACGAGTGGAGAGGGGAGATTCGAGATGCGCTTCTCTTCCGGACGAAGAGCAAGGCACGAGGATGGAAATCCCGGCTCACCCTCGGACAGGAGGGGAGTCGACCCGCGAGTCACGAGTCGCGAGTCACGAAATTTGGATGAGTGCCTTGTGCCGGTCCGGCCGGGTTCCAGTTGTTGGTTTACGATATCGAACGATGAGATAATGCGGCCATGAATGAACCGCAACCAACTTCCCCCCGTGCTCGCCTGCAAGAGCTGCTGGCGATTCCAGAGAGGCAGCGGACCGACGCCCAGTGGGATGAGCTCAATGAGCTCGAGATCATGCTGGCTGCCGGAAATCGACAGGGAGCTCCGGAGCAGAACGTTCGGTGGAACAGCACCGCACCCGGCGGTCATTCCAAACCCGGCGGCGGGCCACACCAGGGCAAGAGACCGGCGAGGAGGTTCCAGCAGAGGCCGCCCAAGCGCAATGCGCCGTGAATGGGCGCCCGGTCGCTGGCCGGACCGGGGCGAGTGTGGCCTGCTCCGCCCGTTAGAAAATGTGGGGTCGAAAGTGTGGCTGACCCCATCCGTTCATGAGAGTGATCTAAGGTTCTCACGCACCGCGGCCGCGCCGACCGCGCTCTGGGTGACGAACTTCGCGAGCCAGCGCCGGCGCAGGATCAGGTTCTCCTGCCACACGGCTTCGATGTCCGGGACGGTCGAGGCCTTCACCGCCGGCGCGGCAAGCAGCGCATCGCGCCAGGCGGAGAGGCGCGCATACTTCTCGAGGATGCCGAGCGGG
>JBGQGU010000328.1:0-4444 GCA_041497655.1 Gammaproteobacteria bacterium | reverse complement strand
GTGAGAGTGAGCGCGGTTTTCGATGGCGTCGCGGTCGCGCACATTGATGGACGGTGACGTGTGTCAGGTTCGGCGATGCAGCAACGGCACGGAGCGGTCGGTCGTGGGTCGGTCGGCGAGCGTTTCCCGGTTCCGGTTCCCGACGAGCGTAGGCAGGCCGGCGGCCCGGAAACGGGTGCTACGACGTGACGAGATGGTACCCATCCGACGATCGAGTGACGCGCCCTTCCGCGAGCAAGCGGGCGAGGATCGGGCCGAGCGTGCTGGCGCGGAGGCGGCAGACGCGGCGTAGCGCGCGGCGGGTGAGCGGCGTGGCCGCCTCGGCCAGGGCCTGCTCGATGCGTTCACGGAGGGCGAGAGCCGGCGACGTGGCGCCGCGCTCACCGCGCGGGTCGCCGTCGACGACGTGTAAGGCGAGGGCCTCGCCCTGCGCGCGCAGTTCGACGATGACGCCGTCGCGCGATGGGGCCGCGCGGTGTTCGATGGCCAGGCAGAGCGTGTCGCCCCGCCGGCGCAGGTAGAGATTCGAGTCGCCCCAGGCGTGCAGCTCGGAGGAGCCGCGCAAGGCCTGGCCGGGCCGGGCGTGCGCGGCGCCCTTGCGAGCGTGGTGGACGAGTAGCACGGCTGTATGGAAGTCCCGCTCGAGATCGCGCAGGTAGGCGAGCAGCGGCGCGACCTCGGCCGCGGCGTTCTCGTCGATGCGATGCAGGCGCACGAACGGGTCGAGCACGAGCAGCGTGGGCCGCAGGAGCGCGACGGTCTCGCGCAGCCGGTGCTGGTCCTCGGGCAGATCGAGGCGCACGGTGGGCGCGGTGATGACCTGGATGTCGAGCGTCTCGAACACGACGCCGGCCGCGCGGGCGATGCCGGCCAAGCGCGCGCGCACGACGTGGAGCGCGTCTTCGGCGGCGAAGAGCAACACGCGGCCGGTCCGGGCGGGCCGAAACCGCCGCAGACAGGGCGCGCCGGAGGCGACCGCGACGGCCACGTCGAGGGCGAGAAACGACTTGCCGCACTTGGGCTCGCCGCCCACGATGCCGACGGCCTCGGTCGCCCACAGGTCTTCGATCAGCCAGCGGTGCTCGGGGAGCTGGACGTCGAGTTCATGCGCGATCCGCACTGGCAGCGGGGTCATCGGTGGGCTTCGGCCGGCAGCCGGCGCGACTTGGCCGGCGCGGCGGACCGGGGCGGGGCGAAGACTTCGAGATAGAGCTTTTCGTCGAGCTGCGCGAGCTCGCGCTGCGCGGCGACGGCGAGGAGTTCGGCGGCCATGGTGGTGAGCACGCGGTAATTGCCGAGGGCGTGCTCGCAGAGCGTGGTCTGCAGCTCGGCGGTCATGAGGGTCGCGTTGCCGGCGGCGTCGAGCAGATGCTCGAGGCACGCGCGCAGCTCCTCCCGACTGGCGTACTCCAGACTCAACCGGGCCCGGATGCGGCTGCCGAGTGGCCGGAGCTCGTCGCGCCGCAAGAGGTCGGCGAGGCGGCCGTCGCCGGCCAGCACCACGCTGAGCAGGGCGCGGGAGTCGAACTGCGCGCTGGCGAGCAGGCGCAACTCGCTGAGGACGAGCGGCGGCATCTCCTGCGCTTCGTCGATCAGGAGCACGGGGCGGAGCAGGGTGCTGTCCAGATGCGCCACCCATCGTTCGCGCAGCGTCTTGAAGCCGTTCCAGCGGTTGTGCGGCTTGAAGGCGACACCGAAGAGCTCGCCGAGCTCGCGATAGAAGTCGGCCACGTGACTTTGCGGATGCGTGAGCACGCCCACCGTGAGATCGCGCACGCGGGCGAGCCGCTCAGCCAGCAGCCGCAGCACGACGCTCTTGCCGGTGCCGGGGTCGCCGGTGATGAGGGCGAAGCCGCCCTCCCGCACGGAGCTCTGCTCGATGCGCCAGCAAAAGGCCTCGATCTTCGGCGTGGGGAGCAGCGCGTCCGGCGGGATCTCCGGCGCGAAGGGATTCCACTTCAAGCCGTACAGAGCCAGGAGCTTCTTGGTCATGAGCGTGACTCCTCCTCGTCAGGCAGCGCCTCGGGGGTCGGCAGATACGCGGGTGGCAAACCGGTCGCCGCGTAGTCGGCCATGAGCTTCTGCAATAGCGGCGCGATGGTCGATGGCGTCGTAGGGAGCGCGAGTCGCGCCGGGGCGGCGGGCGTGAGCCGTCGGCGCTGGCCATCGGCGTTGGCCGCCTTGTCCAACGGATAGAGAGCGCAGAGGATCACGTGGGTGTGGGGATCGACGAGATCGACCGCGCTGAGATCCCACCGCGCGTAGCGCACGCGCAGCCGCGTCAGATGACGGTAGCGCGCCGGGACCTCGAACCGTCGTCCCTCGAGACTCACCGTGCCGTCACTGTGGCGTTGCGTGCGATCGACGGCGGCCCGGAAAGCGCGGCGCAGCTCCTCGCTGCTCGGGCTCGGCCGGCCGACGTCCGGGCCAGCCAGATAGCGGGCGAGCGGCGTGCAGCCGAGCTCGCGGTGCACGGTGCGGTGATATTCCAGCTCGACCCACGCCTGGGTCGCCGCGTTCAAGCGCTCGAGGGTGAGCTCCGTGTCGCTCTCGAGCATCGCGAGCAGTCGGCCTTCCACCTGAGCCCAGAACACTTCCTGCTTCGCGTTTTGATAGGGGCTGTAGGGCAGCGTGGTCTCGTGCACGATGCCCAGCGTCTCCAGTCCCTGCCCGACCTCGGCGGCGAGCATCGCGCTGCCGTTGTCGGTCAGCAGCGCGCGCGGCAGGCCGCGTTTCTGAATGGCCTGCGCCAAGCCGTGGACCAAGGTCTCGGCCGTCTCGTCCAGATACCACTGGAGGTGACAGGCCACGCGCGAGCGATCGTCGAGCACGCCGAGCAGCCGCGGTCGGACCCACGCGCCGAGGCGACTGAGGACCTTGCGCGAGCCGTGGTGGAAGTCCAGGTGCCAGAGCCCGTGCACGTACTCGGCCTCGAAGCTCCGCACCTCGCGGTGCTCGCGCCGGTGTGCGGCGAGCATGGCGCCCGGCGTGTCTGGGGTGGGCGCGCGCGGCGCCGGGCGCAGATCCTGAGCGGTCATGTATCGGCGCAGCGTCGAGTACGACGGCGCTGGGCCGAGCGTGGGATCCTCGGTGATCAGCACGGCGAGATTGTCGAGGTGGAGTTGATAGCTCCAGCTCCGGTGCGCCTGATACTGCTCCTGCAGGATCAGTTGCAGCCGCGCGGAGACCGCGCGCGGCTGGCCGGCGTCCTTGCGCCGGCGCTGGCGGAGCACGGCGACCGGATCGCGCGGCGCATTGCGCGCGGCGTAGTACCACCGCTCGAGCGTGGGGAACGCGAAACTGACCGGCGCCCGCGTGCTCGGATGGCGCCAGCTCTGGGCGGCCAGGCGCGCCAGGGCCGCGCGCAACGCGCCGCGCGCAGGTGGGGCTGCGAGCAAGGGCCCGACAATCGCGAAGCGCAAGCGCGCCCACTGATCGCGACCGGAGTCCGCCTCGTGATCGTGCATCGCTCGTCCGCTCCTTCCGCCGGCGCCGCGCGCCGGCTGGATCGTGCGCGGCCGAGCCTACGAGCGCCGACGGCTGGGGACCAGCCGCATCGTCTGCGGGTCGCCGTCGCCCGTCGGCGAGCCTGCGCGCCGGTCCCCCAAGCGTGTGGTCAACGGCGTGAGAAACACGAGCGCGTGGAGCAGCTGCGTTCGTTCATCGCCCGCGAACCGCTCGAGCAGCGACGCCGGCAGCGTGTCGATCATCACCGGCGGCATGAAACGACTCTGCGCACCTCGCCAGAACGCGCTGGCAACAAACGTGTCCCGCCACCACGCCCGCCAGCGCTTGAGTGTCCGCACGTTCACGCCGAACCACTCCCGCAGCCGCGCCGCCCGGGGCGCGGTGATGCCGCTGATCAGGGCGGTGACCAAGACGACCACTGCGCCCAGATACACGCGGCGTCCCAGAAACCGCACCGACGGCGGCGTGGTCCGGCGCCGGCAGCCGTCCGCGGCGCAGCAGAAGCTCAAGCGCGTCGCGTACTCCGGTCCCAGGTCGTCCGGCCCCCCGCGGGGCTTGCGCGGATAGCGAGCGCTGTGGAGGCTTCCGCCGCAGAACTCACACCCCGCCGCGCGCGCTTCCGCCGCGAGGTCCAGATCGAACGTGAGCAGCAGGTCGTACAGATGGGCGTCGCGCAGCAGGGCGTGGCACACTCGGGGCCTCCTTCGTCTTGGCGGACAAAGGAGGGGACCCCTTCACGGGCCGGTCGTCAAGCGGTCGAGCTCCGTGACGGGGTCTCGCGTTTCCCGTCAGCGAGCGTGATCAGAAGGGAGCCCGCACCCATCGATGTTCACGCTCACTCTCAATGTTCGTCCAGGCTCGAGATCGGGTCATCAATGACGACGACTTTGTTCGCCAAGCCTGCGTCCTGGTCGAGTGAGGCGAAGAAAAAGGCCAAGGCGAGGGTATTGCGATCACCCGCGCTGAGGGTATTGCG
>JBGQGU010000327.1:0-4450 GCA_041497655.1 Gammaproteobacteria bacterium | reverse complement strand
TGCGCCAGGGGGCCGCCGGGCAGATGTATCTCGCTTATCTTCGCGATCCCGATGGCAACAAGCTGTGCGCGCTTCATCGCATGCCTGCCTGAATTATCGCGGATCAAACCTGAGGAGGGCCGCCCTTTCCGGGCGGTCCTCGCGGGGGTGGTGTCACTGTAACCGCCCTGGAGAAGCGTCCTCGCGTCCTTCGAGACGCCCGCTGCGCGGGCTCGTCAGGATGACGTTCTTTCTTAATTTCATCATAGACTCACGTCATCCTGAGGAGGCCTGACGGCGAATGCCGGTAGGCCGTCTCGAAGGACGCACGGGCGCCCGTGCAGCCCAAACCCACGCACACTAGCCCGCTCTGCGCATCAGCCGTTTTGCAGCCGATAGCGGAGCCAAACCACGCCGCCCTCCAGCACCTCGGCGCTCGCCAGAATCATTGAGCGGATCGGCGCGGCGATGCCGGCATCCTTGTCGCTGGAGTGGAAGACGCTCGGCGCGCCCTTCGCTCCATCGATTGCGGGGCAGATCGCCAGGCTGATCTCGTCAATGAGGCCCGCCCGCAGAAAGGCCCCGTTCGAACCGCCGCCACCTTCGAGCAGCAGGCGTTCGAGACCCAGCTCGCGGTTCAGGATCTCCAGCGCCAATCCCAGATCGAGCTCCTCGTCGCCGGCGAAGATATAGGAGACGCCATCCTGGCGCAGGCCCGCCAAATGCGCGTCGGAGACCCGCTCCGTCAGCACCGCGACTACGGGATCGCCGCCGATCTCGGACCGTCCCCAGGCGATCTTGCCCCGCGCATCGAGCACGATGCCCCAGGCGATCTTGCCCTGCGCATCGGCGGCATCGCCCGCCTTGGGTTCTGATGGGGCGAACCGCTGCGCAAACCAGGGTTCGCGCGGATAGGTCTGGCCGGCGTGATCGGGGTAGGATTGGGCCTTGGCGTATTCGCTGCCGGTCACCCGGCCGATCAGCCAGGAGCCGCCCCCGAGCTCTTCGTGCAGGCGCTCGAACAGCCCCGCCATGCGGTTCTCGGCGGGCCGCCACCTTCTGCCGAGAATGCGGCCGTCAACGCTCGCGTTCATGTGGCAGATTACATAAGGCTTCATTTCCGCACCACCGCTATGTCGCAGTTTGCCCCTAAAGAGACCTTGCCGGCGCGATCGGGGAACGTCGCTTGAAATACAGCCGCCGCGCGTGACCAAAAAGATGTACATATTACCCTACACGGGCCGGCGCGTTTCATCACACGTACACGCCGCAAGGGGAGAGCAGCGATGACTGGATCTTGGCAGAGCCTGACGCATCAGCCGACATTCAACGCTGGCACGATGCTGCTGCTGACCGACGGCTCCGTGCTGTGTCATGACGAGCCGAACTCCGCCGCGGTTTCCGGCTCCAGGCATTGGTGGAAATTAGTGCCCGATTCCACCGGAAGTTATCAGAACGGGACCTGGACGCAGCTCGCCGACGGGCCAAACTCGCCATTGTATTTCGCCTGCTCCGTGCTCCGCGACGGGCGCGTATTTGTCGCCGGGGGGGAATACAACGGCGGGCCTGCACAAGTGGAATTACTCGCTGCGGAAATTTACAATCCCGTCACGAATGTATGGACCGCGATAGGCACGCCCCCGGGGTGGACCAAAATAGGGGATGCGCCATCGGTAGTCCTACCCGACGGTCGCGTGATGCTAGGCGATATCGACTCGAACCGCACCGCGCTCTACGACCCGGTGGCCAATAGCTGGGTCGCGGGTCCAACGAAAGATGATACGCGCGGGACCGAGGAGACCTGGGTGCTCTTGCCCGACCAGACAGTGCTCGCCATTGAATGCGACCGGCGACCTCGTACCGAGAAATACGTGATGGCGGCGAATACTTGGGTGTCCGCCGGCAGTACGCCGGTGACGTTGGTCGACGCGCCGTCGGACGAGGTGGGTTCGGCGCTGACTTTGCCGGATGGCCGGGTGTTTTGCATCGGTGCGACCAATCACACCGCGCTGTACACGCCCCCGCTGATCGCGAACCAGCCGGGCACTTGGACGGCGGGGCCGGATTTTCCGGTAGTAGTGGCGGGGCGCGTGACGGGAGCGAAAGATGCACCTGGCTGCCTGTTGCCGAACGGACGCGTGCTTTGCGTCGTCGCGCCATACGATCCCGCTGCAGCGCAGACCTCGTCGGACGCGTGGGGCTTCCCGCTGTACATCTACGAATACGATCCGGTGGCGAACGCACTGACGCAAGCACCATCGCCGCCGAACGGATCAGGCGCTCCTTTCAGCTCCCGCCTGATCCTGCTGCCGACTGGCCAGGTACTACACACTAACGGATCTAGCACGGTCGCTATTTATACCCCAGACGGCGCGCCCGATCCGGTGTGGAAACCATCGATCACCTCGGTGCCGACAGCGCTGCATCCGGGTAGCACCTATGTGCTGCACGGCCGGCAGATCAACGGCCTGTCACAGGCGGTGATCTACGGCGATGAGGGCGCAATGGCGACCAATTATCCGATCGTGCGATTGATGAACACCGCAACCGGCGAGATCGTCTATTGCCGCACGCATGACCACTCCACAATGGGTATTCAGACCGGCACGGTGATCCATACCACCAGCTTCACCGTACCGGTGAGTGCGGCGTTGGGGTCGTACCGTCTATGTGTGATCGCCAATGGCATCTCCTCCGACTGCCTAGGGGTTGCCGTGACGCACAAGATCTGGAAGGAGCTAAAATGGGAGATTAAAGAGGTCAAGGAACATATCAAGATCGAAACTGACGGGCTGAAATTAGTGTTCGAGGATTTGCGAAAGATCAACGAAGGTGATTGGCGCGAACGCTTCGGCGATCAAGGATGGGGTGAGGTGATCCGGCAACTGGCGATTCGCAGCGACCAAGTGGAAGGTGAGCTTCGTGCCTTCATCGAAGGCAAAGAGCGGCCGGAGACCGGTGTGATCCCAATTCCCACACCCGCCAAAGCGCCCGATGCGCCGACGCCGTTCGACCGTGATGACAGCAAGAGGAAGCGTCGTTCCGACCGGTCTGGTTCCGGCACGCCTAGCGGCGCGTCATGATCGCCGTGCTCGCCAGCCGGTTGGACTCTGAGGCGCAAGCACTCGTCGCCGCCTGGTCCGCCGCTGGCGCGGCATTGCTGTCGGCGGAAGATCTCTGTACCACGGGCTGGGTCTTTGACCCGGGCGATCCCGCAACCGGTACGGCCGTGGTGGCGGGGCGACGGGTACCGGTGTCAGCGTTGCGCGCGGTGCTCACCCGCCGCCCAGCCGTGGTGGCCGAGGAACTGGGCCAGATCAATCCCGCGGACCGACCCTATGTCGCGGCAGAGACGAACGCGTTTCTGGTCGCCTGGCTGAGCGCGTTGCCGTGCCGGGTGGTTAACCGGCCAACACCCACATCTTTGTGCGGGCCGGCCTGGAACCACGTGCACTGGCAGGCCGCCGCTGGACGCGCTGGCGTGGCTTGGGCCGAGGATCCGCGAGGGCAGGAACCCCTAGCCGAGCACGCGGAAGAAACGGAGACACTGATAGTCTGCGGGGAGAACGTGCTTTTCGCGCGGGATGGGGCGACGGCCGCTATGGCGCGAGCGCTGGCACGCGAAGCAGGCGTGACCCTGCTGGGCGTGCGCATGCGCAATCGTACCCTCTGCGGTGCCTCCGTCGCGCCCAATCTGGGAGATGCGTCGGTGCGTGCCGCGTTGCTGGAGCATCTGCGGGAAGCGTCATGATCCTGCTATGGGGCGCGCCCGGTGATGCACCGCTGGATGCGGTGCAGGAGGCCCTGGAGCGCCGTGGCGCGGACGTGCTTCTGCTCGATCAACGTCGGTCGGCTGAGATGTCCGTGGTGTTGAAGGTCGGGGCAGCTGGCCGCGTATCGGGACATGTCGATGGCCCGAAGCGCACGGTCGATTTAGACCGTGTCGGTGCGCTGTATCTGCGCCCGGTCGAAACCGAACGCGCGTGCGGATCGGGGTCGCCGGACGACCCCGTCTATCTCCGCGCGGTGGCGACGGACGCGGCAATGATCACTTGGGCGGACTTGGCGAGCACAGTTGTGGCGAACCGGCCGGCAGCGATGGCAGCAAACAACTCGAAACCATATCAGCTCGCATTGATCGCAGCCTGCGGCTTCAACGTGCCGGACACATTGGTGACGACCGATGCGGCTGCAGTGCGCCGCTTTCACCGCCGCCATGACAACGTTATCTATAAATCCACTAGCGGCGTGCGCAGCATCGTCTCGCGCCTAGAGGCAGCAAGGTCCAACGCGCTCGAAGATGTCGCCAATTGCCCGACGCAGTTCCAGGAGTACGTGCCCGGCACCGATATGCGCGTACATGTAGTGGCTGATGCGGTACTAGCGACGGAAATCCGATCTGAGGCCGATGATTATCGCTATGCGTCGCGTTCGGGCGCAGATGTGGCAATGGCACCGGCCGTGTTGCCTG
>JBGQGU010000326.1:0-4483 GCA_041497655.1 Gammaproteobacteria bacterium | reverse complement strand
GTATTTCAACCGCGAGCTCGGCCAGCTCGCGTTCAACCGGCGCGTGCTGGCGCAGGCGGAAAACCCTGCAACGCCGCTGCTCGAGCGGCTGCGATACCTGTGCATCGTCTCGGCCAACCTCGACGAGTTTTTCGAAATCCGCGTCTCGGGCCTGCAGGCGGAGATCGAGGCCGGCACGCCGGCAATGGGTCCCGACCAGATGGATGCCCAGCAGGTGTTCAAGCAGGTGGCGCAGGAGGTGCACGAGCTGGTGGCGGCGCAATACCGGCTGCTCAACCAGGAAATCCTGCCGGGGCTCGCGGCTGAGGGCATTCGCTTCCTGCGCCGCGCCGATTTTACCCCCGCGCAGGCGAAGTGGGTCGAGGACTACTTCTTCCGCGAAGTGATGCCGGTGCTGACCCCCATCGGGCTCGACCCGGCACATCCCTTTCCGCGCGTGCTCAACAAGAGCCTCAATTTTGCTGTCGAACTCGAGGGCAAGGACGCGTTTGGCCGCAACTCCGGCATCGCCATCGTGCAGGCGCCGCGCGTGCTGCCGCGGGTGATCCGGCTGCCGCGCGAGATTTCCAGCGCCGAGTACGATTTCGTGTTCCTCTCTTCCATCCTGCACGAGCACGTCGCGGAGCTGTTTGCCGGCATGAAGGTGGTGGACTGCTACCAGTTCCGCGTCACGCGCAACAGCGAGTTGTTCGTGGACGAGGAGGAAGTGAAGGACCTGCGCACGGCGCTGCGCGGGGAGCTGCCGCACCGGCAGTTCGGCGACGAGGTGCGGCTCGAGGTCGCGGACAACTGCTCGCCCCAGATCACCGACTACCTGCTCGCGCAGTTCAATCTCGCCCAGGAGGACCTCTACCGCGTCGATGGCCCCGTCAACCTGGTGCGGGTGATGAATGTTCCCGACTGGGTCGAGCGTCCCGACCTCAAATTCCCGGGGTTCCGTCCCGGGCTGCCGGCACAGCTGCTGCGGCCGGGAGACATATTCGACGCTGTCCGCGAGGGCGACATACTGCTCTACCACCCGTTCCAGTCGTTCCAGCCGGTGATCGTGTTTCTCGAGCAGGCGGCGCGCGATCCGGCGGTCGTCGCGATCAAGATGACCGTGTACCGCACTGGCGCCGAGTCGGAGCTCATGGAATTCCTCCTGGGGGCGGCGCGCAGCGGCAAGGAAGTCACGGTCGTGCTCGAGTTGCTCGCGCGCTTCGACGAGGAGGCCAATATCAACTGGGCGCAGCGGCTGGAAGAAGTCGGGGCGCACGTCGTCTATGGCGTGGTCGGCCACAAGACCCACGGCAAGATGCTGTTGGTGGTGCGGCGCGAGGAGGAGCGGCTGAAGCGCTACGTGCACCTTTCCACCGGCAACTACCACCCGCGCACCACCAAGCTTTATACGGACTTCGGGCTCTTCACCGCCAACGAGGAGATCGGGGCGGATGTCAGCGACATCTTCATCCAGCTGACCGGTCTCGGGCGCGCGTCCAAGCTGAAGCACTTGTGGCAGGCGCCGTTCACCCTGCACAAGCAGATCCTGCGCGCGATCCAGAACGAGGCGAGCCAAGCCCTGAACGGCGGCAAGGGCCGCATCATCGCCAAGATGAACGCGCTGCTCGAGCCCGAGATCATCGCCGCACTCTACGAGGCCTCCAAGGCGGGGGTCGAGATCGATCTCATCGTGCGCGGCGTGTGCGCTTTGAAGCCCGGCATCCCCGGGGTGTCCGAGAACATCCGCGTGCGTTCCATCGTCGGGCGCTTCCTCGAGCATTCTCGCGCGTTCTACTTCCAGAACGGGGGTGCGGAGGACGTCTATCTCTCGAGCGCGGATTGGATGGAGCGCAATTTCTTCCGCCGGGTCGAAGTGTGCTTCCCGGTGCTCGACCCCAAGCTCAAGAAACGCGTCATCAATGAGGGGCTGAAGCCCTACCTCGAGGACAATTCCCAGGCATGGGAAATGGACCCGCAAGGGCATTACGAAATCCGCTCCCCGCGGCGCGGCAAGCCGCAATCGGCCCAGGAAGCGCTGCTCGAGTTGCTGGCGCGCACGCAGTTGCCGGCGTAGTCGGCGCTGCGAGTGCCGATCCAGCCAAGATGAAACATCCCCACCCCGGCGTCGAGGTCGAGTTGAAGCTGCTGGTGCCCGCAGAGGCGGTGCGCCGGCTGAGCGCGCACCCCCTGCTGCAAGGGCGGGCGCGGGCGGTGAGGCGAAGGCTGCACAGCGTCTACTTCGACACCCCGGCATTCGACCTGTGGCGGCAGGGCATCGCCTTGCGGGTGCGGCGCGAGGGACGGCGCTGGCTGCAGACTGTCAAGGGCGGCGGCATGGCGCAGGGCGGATTGCATCAACGCGCCGAGGCCGAGGCCGAGGTTGCGGGGCCCGCGCCTGACATTTCCCGGATACGCGACCGCAAGCTGGCCGACGCATTCGCCTCGCCGCAACTGCGCGCCCGGTTGAGGCCGGTTTTCACCACCGCCTTCACCCGCGACAGCCGGGTGCTCGAGCTGGACGCCGGGGCGCGCGTCGAGGCGAGCGTGGACCAGGGCGTGATCCGGAGCGGCAACCGCGCGGAGGCGTTGAGCGAGCTCGAGCTCGAGTTAAGGGGCGGCACGCCGCGCCACCTCTACGAGCTAGCGCTCAAGCTTGCGGAGGACGTGCCGCTCTCGATCGGGGACCGCTCGAAGGCGGAGCGCGGCTATGCGCTTGCGCGCGGCGAGCCGGAGGCGCCGGTGAAAGCGCGGCCGGCGGTGCTGGACCGCAGCATGTCGGTGAGCGACGCGTTCAAGGCAGTGATGTGGGCCAATCTCTCGCACCTGCAGGCGAACGAGCGCGGAATGCTCGCGGCCCGCGACCCCGAGTACCTGCACCAGATGCGTGTCGCCCTGCGGCGCCTGCGCTCGGCATTCAACGTGTTCGCTCCGTTACTGCCGCAGGCGGCGATGGCGCCGTGGGTGGCGGAGCTGCGGTGGCTTGCCTCGGGATTCGGACCCGCGCGCGATTGGGACGTGTTCATGACCGAGACGCTGGCCTCCATCGAGAAGGAATTCGGTGCACACGGCGAGCTCAAGGCCTTCAGCGAGCGCTGCCGCGAGCTGCGGCGCGGCGCCAACGTGCGGGCGCGGCGCGCGGTGCGCTCGGCACGCTACCAGCGGCTCATGCTTGCGCTCGCAGGCTGGCTCGCTGCCGGGGCCTGGCTGGCACGGCTAGACCGCGGAAAGCGCGCGGCGCTGGAGTCTCCGGTGGAGAAGTTCGCGGCGGCGGTGCTGGAGAAGCGCCACACCCGGGTCCGCAAGCGCGCGCGCGGGCTGGGCGGGCTCTCGGCACCAGATCGGCACCGGCTGCGCATCGCGGTGAAGAAATTCCGCTATGCCACCGATTTCTTCAGCGGGCTATTCAGCGCGCATCGGTCGCGCGCGATGCGCGGGCGGCTCGCGCGACTGCAGGATATACTGGGTGCCATGAATGATGCGGCGACGGGTGCGAGGCTCGTTGCGCGCGGCATCGGCCGTGTCCCGGGCGGCTCGGCTCGCAGGACGCGGAGCGTCGTGCTCGGATGGGTCCGCAACCGCGACGCGGCCTTGAAGCGCGAGCTGCAGAGCGCCTGGAAGGCGTTGCGCTTAGCCGAAAAATTCTGGTAGGAGAAGTTCTGGCGGGCACCAGAACTTCTCTCAAGAAAACGTGAAACAGGATTAACTCCTTCCGGTGACGGGTCATTGGTCACGGATCGTTGGTCACCAGTCACGGATCACGCCTCATGGAGCTGATACTCTGGCGGCACAGCGACGCCGAAGACGGCATGCCTGACGCGGAGCGCGGCCTTACTGCCAAGGGCGAGAAGCAGGCCGAACGCATCGCGGCCTGGCTCCGAAAGCGGCTGCCGAAAGACGCGCTCGTGCTGGTGAGCCCGGCACGCCGCGCCCAGCAGACCGCGCGCGCCTACAGCAAGAAGTTCGTGACCAGCGATGAGGTCGGCACGGCGACGACTCCGCAGGCCTTGTTGCGGGCTGCCGGCTGGCCGCGCGGCGAGCGCACGGTGGTCGTGGTGGGTCACCAGCCGACGCTCGGCCAGACCGTTGCGCTGCTGCTCACCGGCCGCCCGGGCGACTGGAGCATCAGGAAAGGCGCGATCTGGTGGCTCGCCAGCCGCGCGCGCGGCGGCGGCGAAGAGGTGACGGTGCGCGCCGCGATCGCGCCCGACCTGGTGTGAAGGCGGCGCGGCTGACAGGAGAGCGTTCATGTTCGAATCCGCCGAGCTCGATTCTGGCTCGCGATCGGCAAGGCCGAGCAGTACCGGCGCTTCAAGGAGCGCGAGAAGGTCGCCTTCAAGCGCTTCAAGATCGCCCCCGAAGACTGGCGCAATCGTCGCAAGTGGGACGACTACGAGCGCGCGGTATGCGACATGGTCGACCGCACCAGCACCGTGATCGCGCCCTGGACCCTGGTCGAGGCCAACAACAAGTACTACGCCCGCATCAAGGTGCTGAAGTCTCTGTG
>JBGQGU010000325.1:0-4486 GCA_041497655.1 Gammaproteobacteria bacterium | reverse complement strand
CATACCTCCTCATCTGGCAAGATTAGAAGGTGTTGCGTCGATCCATTGAACTCGCCGCCGAAAGCGGACACAACTTGTCAGATCAGATCGCGACTACCACGGCTAGGGCGCCCACGACTTCTGACTTCTGACTTCTGACTTCTGACTTCTGACTTCTGACTTCTGACTTCTGACTTCTGCCCTCCGCCCTCATACCTCATCCCTGAATCTTCCACCCCAGCCATTCACACAAACCCCGCCCCAGGATCCACTCCTTGTCACCGGCGGAGAACCAGGGAATTTCCTCGCTCATGTAGGTGAGGGACTGCCGGTAGCTGCACGGCAGCCGTGACAGGTCCGATCCCCAGAACATGCGCTTCGGCCCGAACGCGTCGTAAACGCGGCGGATGTAGGGGTGCAGCGCGCGGAACGGGTACTTGTCGGTCGTATAGTGCGGCAGGCAGCTCACCTTCACCGCGACGTTGGGACGCTTCGCGAGCGCAAGGACGCTGTCGAGATGGCGGAACGCCTCTTCGTCCTTGCCAGTTGTGAGACCGAAATGGTCTATGGTCAGCTTGAGCCGTGGATGGCGCTCCGCCACCCGGTCGATGAGACGCATGTCCGAGTGGAGCGCGTGCACCATGACCGGCACGCCCGCCTTCTCCGCTTCGGGCCACAGCCAGTCGATACGTCCCTCGGTCAGCAGCGGCCGCAGGAACGGGCGGTGCATGGTGAAGCGCAACCCCAGCATGCCGGGCTGCTTGCGCCAGGTTGCGATCTTCCCACGTGAATCGGGCGCGTCCGGGTCGAGCCGGCCCATGACCGCGAAGCGCTTCGGGTGCTCGCGCGCGGCCGCGAGGCACACATCGTTGCGCTCGCCCTCCCATGACGGCGGCACCAGCACGCAGGCATTCACGCCGGCGCCGTCCATCTCGCGCAGGAGATCCTGCGCCGTGATCGGCTGCGGCTTGTGCGGCTCGTGCCGCGCCGGCCACGGCCGCTCCGGGGTGTTAGCAGCCCAAATATGAACCTGGGCATCAACGATCAACATTCGGTTTTCTCCCACTCGAGAAGGCGTGAATCGTGATTCGTCTCCCACCACCCCGGCGCTACGCGCCACCCCTCCTCCGGCAGGAGGGGATGTCGTGATTCGACCCTTTTGCCTTTTGCCTTTTGCCTTTTGCCTTCATCCTTCATCCTTCATCCTTCATCCTTGGATTTTCCAGCCGAGCCACTCGCATACCCCCCGCCCCATCACCCACTCCAAGTCCTGGCCCTTCAACCACGGCAATTCCTCGGTGAAAAGCGTGACGCCCTGCCTGTAAGTGCACGGCAATCGTGACAGGTCGGTGCCCCAGAACGTGCGCTTCGGGCCGAACGCGTCGAAGGCCAGCCGGATGTAGGGATGGAGCGTCCTGAAGGGATACTTGTCCGCCGTGAAGTACGGGAAACAGCTCACTTTGGTCGCCACGTTGGGGCGCTTCGCGATCGCGAGGAGCTTGTCGAACTCCTTGAACGCCACTTCGTCCTTGCCGTCCACGAGCCCCGAGTGGTCCATGACCAGCTTCAGCCGGGGATGACGTTCCGCGACCTTGTCTATCAAGTGCACCATGGGGTGGCTCACCAGCACGTAAACCGGCACGCCGTGCTTCTCGGCTTCCCCCCACAGCCAGTCGGTATGGCCCTCGGTGAGCAGCTCCTTCAGAGGCGAGCGATGAAAGACGAAGCGCAGCCCGAGCATACCGGGCTGCTGCTTCCAGGACGCGATCTTCCTGCGCGATTCGGGCGCGGCCGGGTCGATGCGCCCCATGACCGCGAAGCGGTCCGGGTGTGCCTGCGCCGCCGCCAGCCCGAGATCGTTGCGGTCTCCTTCCCACGACGGCGGCACGATCACGACGCGGCCGACGCCCGCGGCGTCCATCTCGCGCAGCAGCTCGTCGCTTCCGAGCGGCACGTCCCGCTGCGCCTTGACCGTCCGGTTCTTCGGCCACGGCCGCTGCGGCGTGTCTGGCGCCCAAATATGAACCTGTGCATCAACTATCAGCATTGCGTCTTCTCCCCTTCGAAACGCGTGAATTGTGATTCGTGAATCGAACCTACTCGCTCCATCCAATCCCCCCAACGGGGGGAAGCAGCTGAAGCTACAGTCGAATCACGAATCACGACTCACGAATCACGCCGCATCAGGAATCACTGCGCGCTCTCCGCAGTGATTCCCGCTTCGCGGATGACCTTGCTCCAGCGCTTGAGCTCGGTGCGGATCATGTCGTGGAATTCGGCGGGCGTACTGCTCGCCGGCTCGAGCCCGATCGCCACCAGTTGCTTGATGAACTCCGGGTTCGCGACCGCCCTCCTCATTTCCGCGTTGATGCGATTCACCACTGCCCTCGGCGTGCCGGCCGGCCCGAGCAATCCGAACCAAGTCGTGTTGCTGAATCCCGGAAACGATTCCGCGATCGCCGGCACATCGGGCCACCCGCCCATGCGCGTCGGATGCCCGATCGCGATGGCCCGCAACCGGCCGGATTTCACCTGCGGCCCGGTATACGGAATGCCGCCAAAGAGCGCCTGCGCGCGGCCGGCGATCACATCCACGACCGCGGGGCCGCCGCCTTTGTACGGCACGTGCACGAACTGGAAGCCGGTCATCACCTTGAGCAGCTCGGCGCCGAGATGGTTGGGCGTTCCGACCCCAACCGACGCGAAGTTGATGCGCCCGGGCTGCGCCTTGGAGAGCGCAATGAATTCCTTGAGGTTCGCGGCCGGCAGGCCGGGATGCACGACCAGCAGAAACGGCGTGTACACCCCGAGGCCGATCGGCGCGAAATCCCTGACCGGATCGTACGGCAGCTTCGAGCCGAGCGCGGGGCTCACCGCCAGCCCGCCGGATGTGCCCAGCAGAAGCGTGTAGCCGTCGGGCGTCGCCTTGGCGCCGAGACCGTGCCCGATCGTCGAGCCGGCGCCCGGCCGGTTGTCGACCACCACCTGCTGGCCCAGCGCGTCGGTCAACCACGCCGCGAACGCGCGCCCGGTCGGGTCGGTCGAGCCCCCCGGCGGATACGGCACGATCATGCGGATCGGCCGCGACGGGTACTTGTCCTGTGCCAGGACTGGCGCCGCCATCCACAGCGCGGCCGCCAGCACAACGCAGATTGTTCTTGACCAAGCGTGCGTCACGGCGACCTCACTTGAGGGATGGGGGATGAGGAGCAAGCCAAGAGTAGTCGAATCACGACTCACGAATCACGATTCACGCCTCTTAGCCGGGCAGGGGCATGGGCTTGCCCTCGGCGAGCGCGATCCAGCCTCGGATGATACGGTAGAGCACCCAGATGCCGATGGCGACCAGCAGCAACCACGCAACGGGTATGCCGACGAAAGTCAGGATCAGCAGCCCGGCGAGGACGACCCACGCAACCGCGTACCAAAAGGTGCGGATCTGCCAGCCGAAGTGCGAATCGAGCCAGGTGCCGCGCGCGTCGCCGCGTTTCACATAGTTGATGATCACCGCGACGATGGACGGCCAGCCGGTCAGGAACGCGGTGACGATGAACGCGCTGCTCAGCACGCCCATCAGTGCGCTGAATCCGTGCAGGCCGTAGAGCACGTGCGCCAGCGTCACCATGCCCTCGGTCGGCAACGCCGGGGCGGTTCGCGGAATGTCCACGTCGTGATCCATCGTTCCCCTATTCTTCATGCTGGCGGCGATAATATCAATACGAGAACCCGTGATAAGTGACAAGTGGTAGGTGATAGGAGTTACAGGCTCCGCATTGCGGGAGTCTTATCACTCATTCCTTATCGCGCTCTTGCCGCGGGGCCGCGCACGGTAGAATCAACGCGAGGCGGAAACCATGAGAAGACTCTGCAGAATCGGGGTGCTGGCGGTTTCGCTCGCGGTCCCGGCGGCGGGATGGGCGCAGGCCTTTCCGGCCAAACCCATCCGTTTAATTGTTCCATTCTCGCCAGGGGGCGGCGTGGATTTCATCGCGCGCGTCATCGGTCAGAAGCTCGGAGAAGCGCTGGGGCAGCAGGTCATCGTCGAGAACCGCCCCGGGGCAGGCAGCGCAATCGGCACCGAGTTTGCCATCCGGTCGGCGCCGGACGGCTACACGCTGCTGGAGATCTCACCGAGCTACACGATCAACCCCAGCCTGATCCCGACCCGGTTCGATCCGTTGAACGACTACACGCCGGTGGTCCTGATCGGCAAGGGCCCGTTCGTCGTGGTGGCCCATCCCTCGCTGCCGGCGCGCGATGGAAAGCAATTGATCGCGCTGGCGAGGACCCGGCCAGGCGAGATCATCTACGGCAGCAGCGGACAGGGCACCATCGTGCATCTTTCCACCGAGCTCTACCTCCACATGGCGGGGGTGAAGATGACTCACGTGCCGTACAAGGGCGGCGGCCCGGCGCTGACCGACGTCATCGCGGGGCAGATCTCGCTGGTCTTCTCGCCGCCGCAGACCGGACTGCCCCACGTGAAGGCGCGCCGGGTGCGGGCGAT
>JBGQGU010000324.1:0-4489 GCA_041497655.1 Gammaproteobacteria bacterium | reverse complement strand
CTTCCGGCGCATCAAACACCATCGTGAGCTTGGCACGCTCGTGACCGCGCTCGGCGCCGCGCAGGCCGCGGAGCATGCCGCGTGAGGCATCGTGGCTGCCGCCGCCGAACCCGCGAGGCCCACACGGGGCTCAGGATCGATCTTCTCGAGGGGGGCCGCTATCTCGGTACCCGCCTCCGCGCCGTGAACTGAGGGTATGATGCCCTGCCGTCGCGCTCAGCCAAGTTCAACAGCGAGCGGGACAACTCCCGGAACGCGGCGAGGAGCGAGTACAGAGTCAGCCACAGCAAACGCCACGGCTGGCGGCGGCCCTGAAGGCCTCGCGGCGTGCCGCGCCCGAACACGTGCCGCATCAGGAGCCCGAGATTGAAGGCGCCCGCGTGAACGATCAGCCGCTTGAGGATGTTCGGGTGCCCGCGCAAGTGGATCCGGCGCAGCCCGCCGGTGTCATAGACGTGCGCAAACGTCCGCTCGACGTACTCGCCGCGGCGCCGCATCAACCGTTTCCCGCGGGCGCTGCCCACGCGACGGCGATTGCCATAGACAGGTTGCTGGGCCTCCGGCTCCGTGGCCCAGCATCGGCGGCCGCGATCGGGCTCAGCGAGGTAGGCGCGGACGCCGAGGGCCCGGAGGGTCAGCAGGGTGTCGTTGCTGTGGTAGCCCCGATCACCGACGAGCGCCGTCGGGACAGTCGCCTGCACGGCCGCCAACTGTTCGGCCGCCGTCAGCGTCGTCGCGAGCAGACTCGTCGTGTCCCCGACGTCCGCCCCGTGCAGGGTCACGGCGACAAGCGCGCCGGTCTCCAGATCGACCGCGTGCTCGACCTTGTGGGCCAGGTGCGTCCGCCCATCTTTCATCTGCGTGACCTTGGCGTCGGGGTCCGAGGGATTCACCCACTCCGCGTTGGACGTCCGCTTCTTGCGCCGCCGGTCGAGCCGGGCCAGCGCCTCGCGGCTTGGCGTCTTGAGGCCCGAGGCCGCCGCCAGCCGGGTGAGGAACGTCTGGTAGCTCTCCCCGGTGTCCCGCCGCACGATGCTCCGCATCGCGGCGTTCGCCTCGAGAGTGGTCGCATCCACGGCGAGCGTCTTGCCGCGGAGCAGGTGGGCCTCGACCAGGCGCTCTTGCACCCACGTGAACACCGCCTGATGCGCCTCGACATCGATCAGGCGTCGCGTGCGCGAAATCGTCGAATGATCGGGGGCCGCCTCGTCGAGGCCCAGGCCCAGGAAGTGGCGCACCGCCAACGAGTCAGCCGCCCGCCAGGCGATCCCACGCTCCGAGTCGAGGCCTTCGAAATAGCCGATCAGCAACAACCGGAAGTACCGGCCGGGGGCGAGGCTGGGCCGGCCCATCACCGGCGCGTAGAACGGCCGACAGTGCTCCTCGACAAACCGGTCGAAGCCCGCGGCATCGAGGATCTCATTCAACCGTACGTAGAACGGGTGCCCCGGCGACACCGGGAGCTCGGTCGTGGGGATCCACAACGGCGCTTGCTCGCTCGTGCGTTTGCCCATTGCCATGGTCCGCAGTGTACGATCTGGCTCGCCCGTGGCGCTGTCCTTTCACCGACTTTCACCACGGGCTGCTAGACAATGAGGATGTCAACGGTGCCAAGACTGGTGTCACGATCCCCGCTCTTTTCAAGGAGTCCGCCTCTCGTGCTCATCACGATTGAGCAGTTTCGCTCCCGCGTGGAAGACGATTGCCCTGGCTTGATTGCGGATCTTCAAGCGCTGACCGGACGCTATGGGTCGGAGGAGGCAAAGGCGTGGGGGAACTCGCTTGGGAAGCTCAGCGAGGTCTTCCAGGCGCCCTCGTTCCAGCCGCTGCATCTCTACTTCGGGAGCCGAGGAAATCTCGCCCTGGAGTACCAGTTGCCAGCTTCCTCCTCATGGTGCGATGTCGTGTTGCTTGGCGCGCACGACGAGAAGCCGTCGGCGGTGGTCTTGGAGCTTAAAGATTGGATTACTCGAAGTGACATGCCGGGGCGATACGAGGGTCTGATCGAACGGCAGGGCTCGCAGGAGCTACATCCTTCGGATCAAGTTCGGGGCTATACGGAGTATTGTCGTCGGTTTCACTCGGCCGTCGCCGATCATGGTGCCGCCGTTCATGGCTGTGTCCTCTTCACACGCGACCGCTGGGCAGAAGCCTATTCTCGGGCACCGAATCACGAGCTCGCTGCCAGATTCCCGCTTTTCACGGTGGCGCCCGACGACGTACATAGACACTTCCCCAAATTCTTTGAGAGTCGACTGACGTCGCCAGATGAACCGTTCGCCAACGCCTTTGCGAACGGCCGCTACCGTCAGAGTCGAGGTTTCGTGGCGCAGATAGGCGCTCAGATTCTGAGCCCGAAAGCTGAGGTCTTCGAGCTTCTCGACAACCAGCGGAGGGCCTTCGCGCTCTGTCGCTCAGTCGTCAGGGATACTTTTCTCGCCACCGAGTCCGCGGCGCCGCCTAAGAGGGTCATCATCATCAAAGGGCCGCCGGGTTCGGGCAAGTCTGTCATTGCGGCACGGCTGTGGGCATCCTTGGTGACGGATAGAAACCTCCCGGAAGGCGACGTTGTCTTCACCACGACCTCCCTCAGCCAGAACAGCAATTGGTCAAGTCTTTTCCGCCGAACGACCGGAGTGGAGGCTGCGAGCGGCGTCGTCCGAAAAGCGACGAGCTATTCTCCAATAACAACGCAACGGTTGGGCCAACTGCGGCGGAGGCACGGTACTGAGTTTCTGGCTGGCGCAGAGGTGTGGCGCGAGAATCTAGCCACGCTGAAAGCTCTCGGTGAGCCGTGCCGCGATGGTGCTTGCGAGAATCAAAACCTTGTTTCGATTGTTGATGAGGCGCACGCTCTGATCAATCCCGAAGATCCCAAAGGACGGGGAAACTTCGGATTCGTCACAACCTTGGGACCTCAGGCCTACCACATCATTCGTAGCTCGGTTCTTACGGTCTTTCTGCTTGATCCCCTGCAGGGATTCCGCGAACGAGAGAACACATCGATCGAAGATGTGCGCACGTGGTCGCGGGAACTGGCTGCGGGCGAGCCGGAGGAGATTAGCCTCGAAGGCACGCAATTTCGGTGTGCCGGCTCTGCCGAATTTGTCACCTGGCTTGAGTCGGTCCTGGGCGGCGCGGAGGCCGATGCGAACAAGGCGCTGGCGAGGTTGTGGAAGCGCGTCCTCGCTCCGCGCATCCCGAAAGGCGCAATCGCTCCATCGTCGGCGCCCGCGCTCGAGTTCGGACGTGAATTGGAGGTCGTGGAAGCAGCGGGCACTTATCGAGTGAATGCATCCCCGACTGCCGTGTCGATAGGACGCTCTCGAATGGATGTCCATATCTTCGACAACCCGGAGCAGTTGGAAGCTGCCCTGCGCCAGCGTCAGGTCGAAGGAAATAGTGTGCGCCTCCTATCGAGCTACTCGCGGAAGTGGAAGACGGAGGGCGCTGCCAATCCTCACGCGCTCGATCCATCTTTGATGGACTTCCATGAACGCTATGAGGTCAACGGCAGGAAGCGGGTCTGGAGCCGAATCTGGAACTTCGTTCCTCGTGGCGGCGACTACACGTGGTACGTAGTTGCGCACCCAGCCGGCCGTATTGCGCAAGATCCGCTCTGTGAAGTGGGCTGCCCGTATGCGGTGCGCGGGTTCGACTATGACTACGTCGGTATCCTGTGGTTGAACGATCTCATGTGGCGAGGGAACGGGTGGCGTGTCGATCCGATGGCGGTAGAGGAGAGTGGTGTCAAGGACCTCGCCGCTGCAGCCCGCCGGGAATTCAAAAGAGAGCATAGCGGTGCAGCGACATCTGAACTTCTTGAGAGTGTCGTGCAGGCATACCGCATCCTGTTCACCCGGGCTCTCAAAGGGGCGTATATCTGGATTCCTGATGTCGAAACTCGTGCGCACCTCGTGTCCTCGGTAGGGTGAGTAGCCCTAGCATCGACTACTTTCCACCCAGCTAGAACGGCGACCACTACCCCCATGCTTCTCGGACCACCTCTACATCGAGGTGGGCGCGCGGGAGCATTGGCAGGGCCTCATGGGGGAGTATCGTGACGGCCGGGATCACCAGGAAGGGGTAGCTTCAGGCTCGTCCTGATCTTCGGCGCCCGCTTTCCACCTGAAGCTTTGCCACCACATATTGCCAGAGCAATCTGCCCGGTTCAGCGCGGAGGTCGTAGGTCTTTACCCCGGACGACTTCCGAGCCACGCGAAGAGCACACGTCGGATCATCGAACGCCTCCTTCTCCGGATCGCCGGTCGTCGCGTTACTTCGGCTCGAGCATGTGTCTCAGAACCGCCTCCAGCTCCCGCCGGGTCGTCAGACCCTCGAAGCGGGCCCGGATCATGCCCTGTCCGTCCACGACGAAGATCCACGGCTCGGATCGCAGATTCCACGCCCGCACCGTGGGAGCGAACGTTCCTGGGGAGTCCGCCTGCCAGATCTCCTGATGGATGAAGACGACTCGATCGCCGTACGT
>JBGQGU010000323.1:0-4489 GCA_041497655.1 Gammaproteobacteria bacterium | reverse complement strand
CGTAGCCCGCTTTCACGAGGATGGCACGCGATGCGGGCGCAGTGAGGCGCGCGATGAACTCCGTCGCCCCCTCGGGGTTCTGCGCCCGCGCAGCGAGCCCCGCCGAGTAAACCGTCTTGATTTTCAGGTCTCCAGGCAGCGAGCCAATGTATATTACACCCGGGTTGGGAAGAATTTCGGTGACCTGGGTGATGCCCATCTCGAGCACGCCGCGGCGCTCCGCCAGCCACTTCATGGCCGCGTAACCATTCGGGAAATACTGCATCCTCGGCTGCACCTTTACCACGATGCCGAGCCTGCCGAGCACCTGCATGACGGCCTTGCCGGCGGTCGCAGTCGCCGGATCCGGGCAGACTACCTTCGTCGCGGCCAGCAGATTTCCGCGCAGCTTCCGCACCTCCGATACATCCGGCAGCGGCGTGCCGGCACGCACCGCAATCCCGGTGGCCACCGTGCCGAGATCGCTGCGCGATCCGGCCGCAACGTGGCCGGAAGCGGCCAGCTCGTCAATCAGCGCGCCGGTGAGCACGATCACGTCCACCGGCTCGCCGGCAATCACGCGCGCCTTCATCGCCCCCACCGCGCTGAACTCGGCCTTGACCCCGTTTCCGGTTTCGCTCGTGTAGGCGGTGGCGATCTTCTCCACCACCGCCTGCGCCGCGCCGGCACCGAGTATCCGCACTACCGCCATGCTTCTTGCCTGCCGGGACGAGTCACGAGTCACTGTTCTTCATGCTGATAGACCGGCGGGATGGGTTCGGTCTTGTCCATCTCCGTGCCCAGCTCGCGCTCCATGCCTTCCATCGCGGTCAGCATCGCGGTGAGCCGCAGCGCCACGTTATTGAGGTCAGCCGCGGGAATGTCGAGCTCCAGCGCCTGCGCCATCACCCGCACTTGCTCAGTGGTCAGTTCCATTGTCACCCCCGTGCGGTTACCTTTTCTTCAGCGTGCTTCTCCAGCGTCGTCGCCAGATCCGGATGGCGCTTGTGCCAGAGCGTCGCGCGCTCGAATGCATGACCCACGCGGTACACCGTTTCTTCCGCAAACGGGCGCCCCGCGATCTGCAGGCCGAGCGGCAACCCATCTTGCGTATAGCCCATCGGCAGCACCAGTGCGGGCACGTTCGCCACTCCGAAGGGATGCGTGCAGATGCGCCGCAGGATCAGCCGTTTTTCCACGTCACCCTTCGATTCAATTTTCTCGCGTGCCTCCTCGATCGGAGGCGGCGGGTACAGGCTCGCCGGGGAAAGCAACGCGTCACAGCGCCCAAGCGCCGCCAGGATCTGGCCGCGCACGACGGCGCGCGCGCGCATCGCGCGGCTGTAGATCGAAGCCGGCACCAGTGCGGCGGCGGCCATGCGCGTGCGCGTGCCAACGTCGAAGTCCTTCCACCGCGCACGGAGTAGCGGCAGGTACATGGAGGCAACGTCGGCATCGGAAGTGAGCATCTGCAAGGGGATCGCATGCTTCGCCCACGGGAGCGAAACCTCGCCGACTTCCGCGCCCAGGTCCTTGAGCGTGCCGAGCGCCCGCTCGAACGCAGCACGAACTTCAGCATGCACACCGTCCGCCCAGGCCATCTCCTTCACCACGGCAAGCCTCAAGCCTTTCAGCCCCGCCATCAGCAGGGATGCGTAATTAGGCACCGGACGCCTGGTCGTGAGGGGGTCGGCTGCGTCGAAACCCGCAATCGCCTTGAGAAAGAGCGCGTTGTCCTCGACCGTGCGCGTGAGTGGCCCGATCGTGTCTGCATTCCAGGCGTACATCACGCAGCCATGACGGCTCACCCGTCCGAAAGTCGGGCGCAGGCCGACGATGCCGTTGGCCGCGGCGGGACCTCGGATCGAGCCGCCGGTGTCCTCGCCCAACGAGCCGGAGCAGAATCCGGCTGCCGGCGCGATGCCGGAGCCGCTCGAGGAAGATGAGGGCGTGCGCTCCGGATTCCACGGGTTGCGCGGCTGCCCATATGGAAAAACGTTGGTCCCACCCTTGCCGAACTCATGGAGGTTTTCCTTGCCGATCAGGATCGCACCCGCCTGGGCGAGGCGCGTGATCACGGTGGCATCGGCGTCGGGAACGTTGTCCGCCATGATCCGCGACCCGAGCGTGGTCCGGATCCCGCGCGTGCGCAGCTGGTCCTTCACTCCGAACGGAATACCGTGCAGCGGCCCGCGGTAACTGCCGGCGATGATTTCCCGCTCCGCCCCGCGCGCCTGCGCGAGCGCCTGTTCGCCGCACACCGTGATATAGGCGCGCAGGATTCCGTCGTAGCGCTCGATGCGATCCAGATACGCACGCACGAGCTCCACCGGCGAGAGCTTGCGGCTGCGGATCAACCGCCCCTGCTCAGCAGCGCTCAGGAAAGCCAGATCGTCGTTAACGGGCATGCGAGAGAAAACGATGAGCAGCGGCCGTTGTGGAGTGCGGCGATTCTAGTGCCGTTCCAACTTGAATGGCATGTTTACCGCTCAGTGGTGATCGTCTGACATCATGCCACAGCCATCCTACAGCGGGGGTAGCTCAAGAAGTTGGAACGGCACTAGCACGGGGCCTATCCAGCTCTTTCCGCTCACGCGCCCGCGGATTAACATAAGCAGGCGCCACCGCGCTGCCGCCATCCAGGGAGATCTGCCGCATGACTCCGCACAGCTTCGAATCCGCCTTCCAGAACCGCCTCGCGCTGATCGCCGGGGTCGCGCTCGCAGGTCAGCTATCCGTAACGGCTCACGCTCAGTGGAAACCCGAACGCACCGTCGAAGTCGTGGTGTTCGCCGCTCCCGGCGGCGGCAACGACAAGTCGGTGCGGGTCATGCACAAGATCTGGAGCGAAGGCAAAATGCTCGAGGCGGTCGTGACCAACAAGGTAGGCGGCGGCGGCTCGCTTGCATACACATATGTCAGCCAAAAAACCGGCGATCCGCACTTCGTCGCCATCGCCCAGGCCGGGCTCATCACCAACTACATCACGGGCAGGAGCCCGATCCACTACAACGATCTCACGCCGCTCGCGTTCGTGGGCAACGAACCGGTGGGGCTTGCGGTGCGCACGGACTCGCCGTACAAGAACCTCAAGGAATTCGCGGACCAGCTCAAGAAGGACACGCAGTCGCTCGTGATCTCGGTCGGCAGCACGCGCGGCGCGATCAACCATTTCACGATGGCGCTGCTCGCAAAGGCCGCGGGCGTCGATCCCACCAAGCTCAAGATACTGGTGTTCGGAGGCGGCGCCGAGTCCGTCACCAATCTCCTCGGCGGGCACATCGACGCCATGTCGCAGGCGATCAATAACGCCATACCGCACCACCAGGCGGGCAAGATGCGCATCCTCGCTCTGAGCACTTCCAATCGCTCACCCGGGCTTCCCGACGTGCCGACATTCCGCGAGCAGGGTTACGACGTCGTGATGGAAGGATGGACGGTCTTCATGGGGCCGAAAGGCCTCACCCCGGCGCAAGTGGCGTACTGGGAGGGCATCTTCGCGAAGACCGTCCAGCATCCGGAGTGGAAGAAATACCTCGAGTTCAACTCCTGGGAATGGGGCTACCGCAACTCGAAGGAAACGGCGGAATACCTGAAGAAGGACTACGACGTGTCGAAGGCGTTGCTGACCGAGCTTGGAATGGCCAAGCAATAAGTAATGGCGAGGGCTGAACCGGAATGGACTTCCTCAATCAACTTTCCGCCACCGAAGCCGCCGCGCGCATTGCGGCCGGCAAACTCAAGTCCGAAGCGCTCGTCGCAGCCTGCCTGGAGCGCATCGGCCAGCGTGAGAAGGACGTGCAGGCATGGGCCTTTATCGATCCGGAGCTCGCACTGGCCCAGGCCCGCGCCCGCGACAAGGAGCCGCGCCGGACCCGCCTTCATGGCATACCGATCGGGGTGAAAGATGTGTTCGATACCGCGGACCTGCCCACGGAGTACGGCTCGCCCATCTATCGCGGCAACCGGACATCGTGCGACGCTGCGTGCGTGGCGCAGGTGCGCGAGCTGGGGGGCGTGATCCTCGGCAAGACCGTCACCACCGAGTTCGCCACGAGGCATCCGGGCAAGACGCGCAACCCGCACAATTTCAAGCACACGCCCGGCGGCTCGTCGCAGGGTTCCGCTGCGGCGGTCGCCGACTGGATGGTGCCGCTCGCCTTTGGCACCCAGACCACCTCGTCCGTGATCCGGCCGGCGGCGTACTGCGGGGTCGTGGGCTACAAGCCGAGCTTCGGTCTGATCAACCGCGCCGGCGTGAAAGCCCTGTCGGACTCGCTCGACACCGTCGGCACGCTGACGCGCACCGTCCCCGACGCGGCGTTGATCGTCGAGGAGCTGAGTGGCGCGCCCGTTACCTCTTTCGATGCGATTCCGCGCATGAAGCCGCGCATCGGCTTCTGCCGCACGCCCTACTGGCGCCAGGCCGACCGCCCGATGCAGGAAGCGCTCGAGCAGGCCGTGCCGCAGCTCGAGCGCGCCGGCGCCAGCGTCGCTGAAGTCGAGCTCG
>JBGQGU010000322.1:0-4499 GCA_041497655.1 Gammaproteobacteria bacterium | reverse complement strand
GTAGTCGAGGAGCTGGAGAAGACCGCGAAGTTCTACGAAAAGGCGTTCGGGATGAAGCGGGTGCGGCAGACGGGCACCGCGATCGGGCTTTCGGACGGCGTCGTGAGCCTGGTGATCATCCATCCGTCCAATGTGAACATGAAAGGCGACGACCGCAGAGGATTGCATCACCTGGGCTTCCTCGTTGACGACGTGGAGAAGGAATCAGCGAGAGTCGAAGCCGTCGGCGCCGTCCGCCACGGCGCAATCATCAATTCGGAACTCGGGACGGAGACCGAGCATAAATTTCTCGATCCCAACGGGCAGGTGTTCGACCTGACCAGCCCCGCCTACGCGCGCGACGTCTGGCGCATCGCGGTATAGGAATCCTTAGGGGTCAGACCACTAAGGATTGATGAGGGCTGATTTGCTTCAACCAGTTTCTTAGTGGTCTGTCCCCTAAGAACTTTGATAGTAACTTATATGTTACTATAAGGGGGGTCAGGTCTGGGAATAGACGGGGTCGGAGTCAATTTCAATTAACCAAACTAGCGGATTGTAAAAATCACGCCGGCCCCATTTCCTCCTCGACGATTTACTTCTCCGTGACGCCCTCGATGTGAAATGGTTTCCCGTTCACTTCGACATGGCTGTGCAACGGCACCTGCTGCGTGATCAGGCCTTCGGCGAAACATCCGGCCTTGGCATTCTTGATCAGGTGCGCGAGCCTATCCGGGGGCTCGCCGCTCTCGACCTTGAGATACGTGCTGACGCCCTCCCAGCGGTTGAACACCGTGCCTTTGAGCACCGAGCCGCCGAGATGCTTGCGCAGGACGACGCGGCAGTTCCCGCCGTCCACCTTCATTTTCATCATGTGCGCGTACCGCGCAACCTGGGTGAGCAGTCAGAAGCCGATCGCCATCGCGAGGTAGGTCATCGGCGACGGATATCTGTCCGTGCCGCCGATGCGCGCGGCCTCGTCGCTGAAAACCTCGAACTTGCCCGCGATGCCGCGCTTGAGGTGCATCTCGCCCGCGACGACCTCGGTGTGCACGTCGTTCTCGTTCGTGATCCCGCCCGGCGGCAGCTCGGGTCTGTCGATCACCCGCTCGCCCACCTTGTCCGACAGATCTTCATTGCCCAATGGCTTGGTCATCGTGCGTCCTCCATGTGTGACCCTATTTCCGATGCATTTCTTCCCTGCCGGGCGGGAGATCCGTCCCGGGATCCTGGAACTTCGCCTGGATCTCCTTCACCTTCTTCGCATTGAACAGCAGTGCGTCGACGCAGTCCTGGTCGAACTTCGACCGCGAGAGCTTGCGCAGCCAGGCAAAGGCCTCATCGTCGGTCCACGAAGGCTTGTAGGGGCGCGGGCTGGTGAGGGCATCGAAGACATCCGCGACGGCAACGATGCGCGCCTCCAGAGGAATCTCCCCAGCGTGCAGGCCATGGGGGTAACCGCTTCCGTCCATGGTTTCGTGATGCAACTCGGCGATGTGCCGCAAGAGGTCCAGTCCGTCGAGGTGTTCCAGGCCGAAATTGTGGGCGATCGCCTCGATCATCTCCAGGCCGCGTATCGTGTGTTTCTTCATCTCCTCGCGCTCCGCTTCCGACAGCCGGCCAGGCTTCAGCAGGATGCGGTCGGGCACGGCGAGCTTGCCGATATCGTGCAGGGGGGCGAACTCGAAGATGCGCTCGATGGCGGCGTCGTCGAGCGAGGCGGCGCCGGTCGCCGCGAGGCGCTGGGCGATCAGGCGCGCGTAGCGGGCCATGCGATCGAGGTGGCTCCCCGTTTCCGGGTCGCGAAAGTGCACCATGTCGTGGGCCGTCTTGACCGCGGCAGCGAGAATCCGCACCGCGAGCATTTCCGCAGTGACGACGGCCGAGATCAGGTGGGCATACACGTCGAGCGTGCGCAGCGCCGGCTCGGCCAGCGCGCCCGGGGTGCGCGAGTTGAAGAAGATGAATCCCCAGAAAGTGCCATCGAGATACATGGGGAAGGTATAGCTCCAGCGGTATCCCTCCTCCGCGATGACCCGGGTGTGCAGGTGGCGCCCCTGGCGGAAAAGTTCAAGATCGTTGACCACGCGCGGGCGGCCGGCGCGCAGGATCTCCGCGAGGGAGGGTGACTCGGCGAGGCGCGCCTCGTAGCGCACCAGATGGTTGGCCCCGGGCGAGCTGGCGAGGAACGTCTTCAGCAGGTCGCTGGCCGGGTCGTACGCGGCGACCGAGATGCGGTCCACGAACTCGATCTGCGTATGCAGGGCCGCATGGATCGAAGCGAGCTTTTGGTCGAGCGGCACGCTCCAATTGAGAGCGTCAAGCGGGTCGGCGTGCTCGTAGAGTTTGCTATCAGGCTCGCGATCGGCCATGCCAGCATCCTCATCAATGAAGTTCAGCTTCCGCCGCAGCAACACGGCCTGCGGATACGGGGTGAGTAAAAGGGGCCGGGCTCCAATGGCACTACCTTAAGAGAAACGCGATAAAGATCATTGAGATGAAGATGGGCTGAGAGCCTCGAGGCGTTACGATGCGGGTGTCGAATCCGTGTTGCATAACGCAGGAGGATCAGCCCAGATGGATGATAGCAAGAGGAAGCATCTCGCAGGGCACGTGCGGCGATTTTGCGTGCGGTTTGCGCAATCGGCGGGATCGGTGTTGGGGCAGATCATCCCGAGCAAGGAGTTATTGCAGTGGGTGGAGGAGGAAGTGGAAGACTATCGTGAGCGGCTGTACGGACCGTTGCAGACGCTGACGCTGTTCATCGATCAGGTGTTGGGGGCTGACCAGAGCTGCCAGGATGCAGTGGCGCGGGGCATGAGTGCACGTGTGGCGTTGGGGCAGGCGCCGTGCAGTTTGAACAGTGGCCCGTATTGCAAGGCGCGGGCGCGGTTGCCGCAGGGGCTGGGAGTAGAACCGGTAGAACCGGGTCGGACCAACCCAACGCGTTGATCCGAAATCAAGAAGCGCGAAAATAGGGCCTACCCGAGCGCTTAGAGGCACCTTTTCGGGTCGGAAAAACCCGCTTTAGGGAACACCCGAACTAGCGGCCCGTACGGAACAGGGTCGAACTAGCACTGGTCAGGGCCGGTGATAAGTGATGGGTGACCGGATTAGTTATCAGTTGGCAGCCGTCAGTTTTCAGCCGTCAGTAAGCAGCAACTGCAAACTGCCAACTGCAAACTGCCAACTGATTGCTGCAAACTGCAAACTTATCTTCCTTTCGCCTTCCTTCTCTAGTGATTCTCGGGTGCCGGTAGTAGAGTCGTCACTTCATCGCCCATCACCGGGTGCAGGGACAACCATGAAGATCATCGCAATAACCGCCGCGGCGCTGGCAATCGCGCTGTCGGCGCCCGTCACGGACGCACAAGAACCGTTCCCCTCCCGCCTCATCACCGTCGTCAACCCGAACGCGCCCGGCGGCACGTCGGACATCATCACGCGCGGCATGACGGAGCCGTTGCAGCGCGCGTTCAAGCAGACGGTGGTCACGATCAACCGCGTGGGCGCCGGCGGCGCGGTGGGCGGAATGTATGTGGCGAAGGCGCCCGCCGACGGATACACCGTCCTGCTCAACACGGTGACCCACGTGTTGATCCCGATCACGGAGCAGGTCCTCGGCCGCTCCGCTCCCTACTCGCCCGACGATTTCATCCTCCTCGCGCGGGTCACGGCCGATCCGCTTCTGTTCGTCGTGCATCCCAGCCTGCCCGTGAAATCGGCGAAGGAGCTGGTCGCCCTCGCCAAGGCCAAGCCCGGGGAGCTGACGTTCTCCTCCACCGGTCTCTACGGCAGCGGGCACATCGCCATGGCGATGCTGATGCGCGCAGCCAACATCAATCTGCTGCACTCGCCTTACAACGGCGCCGGGCCGGCCATGACCGCCGTTCTCGGCGGCCACGTGTACATGTTCCAGGCGCCGGCGGGCGTCGCGAGCCCGCATGTCGCTTCCGGCCGCGTGCGCCTGATCGCGCAGACGGGCGCGAAACGCGTGCCCGCGCTCCCCGACACCCCGACTCTCAGGGAAGCGGGCTACGACGCGGAATTTGTCCTATGGGCCGGATACTTCGCGCCGATCAAGACGCCGCCTGCCGCCGCCAGGGCATGGCAGGCCGCGCTGCGTGAAAGCGCGGCCGACCCCCGGTTCAAGTCCGCGATGGAAAAAATCAACGTCATCGTTGACTACCTCGACGGCGACGCGCTCAAGGCCTGGTACGACGCCGAGCTGAAGCGGCTCGAGCGCGAGATCCGGGCCATCGGCAAGATCGAAGCAAGAACCTGAATAAATGGTGAATAAATGGGGTCGGAGTCAATTTCAATTCAGTGAGGCAGATAATCCGCAGCCAGCGCCACGATGTAGGAAATAATCAGCGCGATCGAGAAGACCAGGACGCCCCGGGTCATTCCTTTCGGAACGCCCATGTTCTCCAGGTAGCGCCTGATGTAATAGCTCGAGACGAAAAAGGCGATCGTCGATAAGACAATGCTCAGCATCTGTCGCTTATAGGGGAGCGCGG
>JBGQGU010000321.1:0-4507 GCA_041497655.1 Gammaproteobacteria bacterium | reverse complement strand
CTCCAGCCAGCTGCTTGCCGCCATCGATCATGCGCTCGAGTTCGCCGAGAAGAGCCGACCGCAGACCGTATCCGAGTGGCGCCGGGAGCTTTTGGGAGAGGGCCGTGCGGTAAGCGCGCCGCCCGCCGCTCCGGAATGGCCTGCTGCGGCCGCTCCGGAACGGATGACGGGGGCCGCGCCGGTAGGGGTTGCACCACCCGCCATGCTGCCCCAGTCCGTACCCGAAGCGCGCGGCGCCGTGCCGGCGGCGCAAGCTGGTGCGGGACGCACTGGTTGGCGGGGGGCGCGCGCGCCGATCGCATGGGCGGTCGCTGGTGCCACCGCCGGGGCAATCGCGATCGCAGTTTTTCTGCGGGTGGAGACTCCGTATCGCGACGCCGAGCAGAAGCTCGCTCAATCGAAGCAGCAGCTCGAAGAGGAGCGCAGGCGCCTCGATGAGGAGCGCAGGCGGGACGAAGAGGCGCGCAAGCGTCTCGAGGAGAAGCAGAAGCAGGACGAGGTCAAACGGCGCCAGGACGAACAGGCGCGCCTGGCGGAGCAGCAGAAGCGGGACGAGGAAAAGCGGCGCTTGGAGGAACAGCAGCGCAAGCCAGCTCTTGCGGCGCGCAGTTCGAAGCCAGCAGCGGCACCAGTCGCCACGAATGCGGACGTGCGGCGCAAGGCAACGCCGCAGCCTCCGGTATTGCCGGTCGAGCCGGTGCCGAGCGAACCTGCTCCAGCTGTCGCGTTGGTCAAGCCGATCGAGGTCCCCAAGCCGAGCCCGCAGGCGGAACAGCTCGTCAGGGGGGAAGGCGCATTGGCGCGCGGCGATTATGCAGGCGCCCTCGAAATCCTCAGGCCGCTGGCGCAGGGCGGCAACACCCGGGCCCAGGTCAGGCTGGCCGAGATGTATGCGAGCGGACAAGGCGTCAGCCGGAACTACAACCAGGCCTATATCTGGTACAGTCTGGCCGCGCGGGGGGGAAGCATTACCGCCTCGGCAGACCGGGACAGGATCGCCGCCCGGCTGCAGCCGGCCGAAATCAAGCAGGCTGACAAGGTGGTTGAAAGCATGCGGGCGCGCTGACGCCGGTGATCACGCTGCCCGCGGATGGGGGCGCGGCGAACTCGAGAAATTCATGGCAACGCGGTTCTTCATGGTTTTGAGCAGTCGCTGGCTTGCCGGGTCGTGCGCGGCGCTTGCCTTGCTCGTGGCCGGCTGCGTCACCCAGGATCAAAAACGCGGCGCGATCGACGACATCAACAAGGTCTTTCGCTCGGAATACGAGGCCATCCTCGCGGAGAAGGGAACGCGCGCCTACAAGGTGTCGCGTGCTGAAGCCTACGACGCCGTGCGCGTGAGCATGGCGCGGCTGGGGATGATAGTCGAGGCCCAGGATCCGGTACTGGGTTACGTCAATGTCTATGCGCCCGCGCCGCTTCCCCTCAACCTCGAGGAGTGGGCACGGGCGGCGGAGGCAGACCGGCCGCGGACGCTTGAAATCATCGGGCCCCACGTCGGGATATTTCGCCATTTCTTCAACTTCGAGCCGAAAGGCCTCGAAACCGTGATCAGCGGGACGGTCGTCGAAGTGCCGGCCGGCACTGAGATCTCTTTCACGGCGCGCATGCGTGAAATCGCGCCGCCGGAGTCAGGATTCCCCCGCAGAGAATACCTGCCGCCGACTGCTGTTCGGATGGGGCTGGACAAGATGTGGGCCGAGGTCGAGCGGGAATTCAAGGCGACCTACCGTAGACCTTGATCCGTAAATCATTAACCACGGAATCACACGGAAAGACACGGACAAAGACCTGAAGGAGAAACGGCGCCATTATCTCCATGAATTCTGTGTGCTTCCGTGTGTTTCCGTGGCTGAAGTGGTTTTTGAGATAGCCTCTAGTCAATCACGGGGCGCCGCCTGGGCGCCCTGCTGCGCGAGCAGGGCCGCGTACACGGCCTGCGTTTCCGGTGACGGCATGACCTTGAGCCGGGCCGACAGCGTCGTGCGCAGCCGCTCATAGGTAGAAAGAGCTTCAGCACGCTCGCCGCGGCGCTGGTGGCACAGCATCAGGTTCCGATAGAAGGCTTCGCACAGCACGTCCGCGTCGATGCATCGCAGGTAGCAGTCAATAGCGGCCTCCGGCATGCCGTTGTCCTCCCACCAGCGCGCGACCCGCGTGAGGCACCGCAGCAGCTTCCCGCGGATCTGCTCGCGGCACGCGATGAAGCTCGGCTGCTCGGATTCGTCCGGAAGGAAGGGGCCGCGGTAGAGCGCCAGCGCTTCCTCGGTGAGCGCGCTCAGGACCGGACCCGCGGCGCGCGGACGCGGATCGCGCAGCGCGCTGTCCAGTTCCGCCAGCAGTTGATCGAGCGCCCACGTGTCCACCCAGACCAGCCTGGGGTCGAGGCTCAGGCGCGTATCGCGCAGGGTGAGCGCCTCCTCGTCGTCGAAAATCCGCCGCAGCCGGTGCAGCGTCGTTGTGAAGGATTTGTGCGCGTAATCCGCGTCAACGCGCGGCCACAACGCGTCGGCCAGCTGGTCGCTGCGGACGTTCTGCCCGCCGAGCGCGACCAGCACCTTGAGCAGTTCCATCGGGCGACCCGGACCTTTGCTCGAGAATTCCACTGGCGCGGACTCGTGCAACAACGTGAAACCGCCCAGCGTGGAGACCTGGAACGGCCGGGGCCACTGCTTCACGCGCAGCGCGGAAGGCGGGGGCGGGAGCTTACACGCGCGCACCAGCGTGCGGACGTATTCGGGCTCGATGCCCCGGCGCATGGCCAACGCGCACGCTTCGGCGAGGAGCTTGGGACGAATCGCGGCGATGTGGCGCAATCCGAGTTCGCGCGCCAAAGCGAATCCCGCCCGCAGCGGGGCGAGTGCGGCGTCCTCGTCATGCGCCAGGATCGCCGTGCCCGCCGCCGCGAAGTGTACCGGGACGCGGAGTAGCGGGCTGCGAACGCGTTCCGCAATGACCTCGGCGCTGCGGACCTGCGCCTCGGCCCCGCGGCGGTCGCCCTCGGCGGTAGCCAGCTGGGCCGCTCCAATGCGCGCGAAACACTCCAGCCACGGGATCCCCAGTTCGACGGCAACCGCGATGGCCAGCTTTGCTTCACTGCCGGCAGCCGCTGCGTCGCCTCCGACCGCTGCGAGCCAGCACTTCAGGTAGTGGATGAAGGCCTGATCCCCGCGGCGCAGGCGGGGACCCGCGGCCTCGAGGGCCTGCAGCTCCGTGCGGGCGCCCTCGCGGTCTCCGGCGCCCAGCGCCGCCGCCGCGGCGATCGCGTGCAGCCACTCGTCATATGCGCGCACCCCTTCCGCTTCCGCGATCGCGAGACCCTCGCGGGCGGCGCGCAGTGCGGCCTCCTGCGACCCGTCCAGTAGATGGCCCAACGCGGATGCGATCTCAACCGCGATGCGCAGATCCGGGGAATGCTCGACCGTCCGGGAGCGCAGCGCGCCGCTCGCGGCTTCGGCGGCCGTAAAGTTGCCGCGCAACAGCGTCGACATCGCGCGAGCGAGCGCCAGTTCCGCCAGGATCCCGGATACGGCCCGGGTATCCGGGCTCGCGCGGGCCAAGCGCTCGGCGCGGTCCACCCACTCGTCCAGCCGGTCGTTGCCGGGGTCGCGCAACAGCAGCATTCGGATCAGCATCGCCGCGGCAGCCGGATCGACGCCGCCGCCACGCTCGCCCCCGGTGAGAAGTCCGGAAAGAGTGCCGATCCATTGATCGAGCGCAGTCAGGTCGTCGAACTCCAGTATGATCGCGCGCGCCACGCCGCAGCAGCTGCGCATCATTCCGCGCGTGTCGCCGGCACGGAGAAACCCGTCGTAGGCCCGCGCGAACAGGCGGCGCGCCGTTCGGGGACTCGCGTGCACGCGGCTGGCGGCATGAGCGAGGAGCAACCGCGGATCGGCTTCGATCATCCGGGCGGGCAGCAGCTCCAGCCAGCCGCCGAGGGTCTCGCTGCGACCCTGAGCGAGCATGGCGTCCGCTTCGTCCGCGGCGATCCGGGCGACTTCCTCCCACTCGCGGTTTTCCGCTAGCAACGAGATGGAATCCTCCAGATGCCCGGCGCCGCGCAATAGGGCCGCGGCGCGCTTCAACTCGGCGGCGCCCACCGCATCGGGAAGCACCTGCGCAGCGCGGTTGCGCAGAAAATCGCGCAGCAGAGGGTGCAGCTGGTAGAAGCGGCCTTCGTCCCCTGGAACCTCGCGCACGAAATAGTCGTTCTGCGACAGGTTGAGCAGGAGGCGGCCGGCGCGCTCCTCGCCGGTCAATGCCTCGGCGACTTCCGCGCTCATCCGCGGCAGGCAGGCAATCCTGAGCAGAAACTGCTGCGTCTTCGGCTCGAAGCGGTCGAAAATTTCGCCGGCGAGGTAATCGAAAATCACCTTGGGCGTCGCATCCCCCGGCAATTCCGCGATGCCTCCGGAAACTTTCGCGTGCTCGAGCATCAGCACCAGCCCGGCCGCCCAGCCCTGCGTGCGCTCGTGGAGCTTCGCCACCGCCTCCGGCGAGAGGG
>JBGQGU010000320.1:0-4536 GCA_041497655.1 Gammaproteobacteria bacterium | reverse complement strand
CTATAGCATCGCCTTCGGTGACGGCGGGGCGAGCAACGCCTGGTACGGCGGGTTCGCAAAATCCTTCCTGTCGGGCATCGAGGTCAAGACGTTGAAGGGCAACATTCCGGAGACCGTGTTCGCGATGTTCCAGCTGACATTCGCCATCATCACGCCGGCGCTCGTTCTCGGCGCCTATGCCGAACGCGTGAAGTTCTCCGGCATGCTGCTGTTCAGCCTGCTATGGTTGATCTTCGTTTACGCTCCGATCGCGCACTGGGTGTGGGGCGACGGCTGGCTGGGGAAAATGGGGATCATGGATTTCGCGGGCGGCACCGTCGTGCACCTGAACGCGGGCATGGCGGCGCTGGTCTGCGCGCTGGTACTCGGCCCGCGCAGGGGTTTTCCCGAAACGCAGATGCCGCCGCACAACCTCACCATGACGGTGGCCGGCGCCTGCATGCTCTGGGTGGGCTGGTTCGGGTTCAATGCGGGCAGCGCGCTCGCGGCCGATGGTGCCGCGGGCATGGCGATGCTGGTGACGCACATCGGCGCGGCCACGGGGGCGTTTGCCTGGATGGTCTGCGAGTGGGTGCGCTACGGCAAGCCCTCGGTGCTTGGCATCGTGACCGGCATGGTCGCGGGGCTGGGCACGATCACGCCGGCTTCGGGCTTCGTCGGCCCGATGGGTGCGCTCGCGATCGGCGCCGCCGCCGGGGTCGCCTGTTTCTTCGCCACCAATTACATGAAGCGGGCGCTCAATGTGGACGACTCGCTCGACGTGTTCCCGGTGCACGGGGTCGGCGGTGCGTTGGGTACGACGCTCACCGGCGTGTTCGCGGCGGCTTACTTTGGCGGCGTCGGTTATCCCGAAAAGGTAACGATGGGCGACCAGGTGCTGGTGCAGCTCACCGGCGTGCTCGCGGTCGCAGTCTGGTCCGGCGTGGTTACGTGGATCCTGCTCAAGGTGAGCGACGCGGTGGCCGGAATGCGCGTGCAGCCTGAGGAGGAAACCGAAGGCCTCGATACGGTGCTGCACAATGAGAAAGGCTACAACCTGTAAATCGGGACGCTTGCGCGCCCGATTTACATACGCGCGATCGAGCCGGACGCCCTGCGCCGCTCATCGCGCGCAGGATTTTGTCGGACAAAGGTCCGACAAAATCCTTACCCAAGGCCCTTCAATAAAAGGTCGACAGGCTGCGCCGATCCGGCAGTGTCACAGCCACCAGTCAAGAGTGACTCTCTTTAACGAGATTTCGACAGAAATCTCATTCCGCGGTCGAGCCCTTCCAGCGTGAGCGGGAACATCCGCTCGCCCATCAACTGGCGGGTGATGCGGATGGACTCGTGGTAGTTCCACACCGACTCGGGCTGCGGGTTGAGCCAGATCGCGTGGGGATAGACCGCGAGCAGCCGCTGCAACCATATCGCGCCGGCCTCCTCGTTGGTGTGCTCGACGCTGCCACCGGGATAGACAATTTCATAAGGGCTCATGGTGGCATCGCCCACCAGGACCACCTTGTAGTCGTGAGCGTAGGTGTGCAGCACCTCCCACGTCGGCATGCGCTCGGTCGCGCGCCGGCGATTGTCGCGCCACACCCGCTCGTAGAGGAAGTTGTGAAAGTAGAAGTATTCGAGGTGCTTGAACTCGACGCGCGCCGCCGAGAACAGCTGCTCGCAGGCGCGGATATGGTCGTCCATCGAGCCGCCGATGTCGAGGAACAGCAGCACCTTCACCGCGTTGTGCCGCTCCGGCACCATCCTGAGGTCGAGCCAGCCCGCGTTCTTCGCCGTTGACCGTATCGTGTCGTCGAGGTCGAGCTCATCCGGGGCGCCGATGCGCGCGAAGCGCCGCAGCCGGCGCAGCGCCACCTTGATGTTGCGCGTGCCGAGCTCGACCGTGTCGTCGAGGTTGCGGTATTCGCGTTCGTCCCACACCTTCACCGCGCGGCGATGGCGCGACTCGGGCTGGCCGATGCGCACTCCCTCCGGGTTGTAGCCGAACGCGCCGTAGGGGCTCACGCCGGCAGTCCCGATCCACTTGCTCCCCCCCTGGTGCCGGCCCGTCTGCTCCTCGAGCCGCTTCTTCAGCGTCTCCATCAGCTTGTCCCAGCCGCCGAGCGACTCGATGAGCTTCTTTTCCTCCTCGGTCAGGATTTTCTCCGCAAGTTTCTTGAGCCACTCCTCAGGAATCACCACGGTGATTCCTTCCACGTCCACGATGCCCTTGAAGTACGCGGCGAAGACGCGGTCGTAGCGGTCGTAATACTTCTCGTCCTTTACCAGGCTGGCGCGCGCGAGGTAGTAGAACCCCTCCATGCTGCCGAACGCGACGCGTTTCGCCAGCGCCTCGACCAGGGTCAGGAACTCCTTGATCGAGACCGGGACGCCGCCTTCCTTCAGCTTAAGGAAGAATTCGATCAACATGATGATAGGTGACCGGTGACCCTTGACCGGTGACCGGCAATCGGCTTTCGCACACGCCGGCCTCGAGTTAACGCTTTCCGCCACAGACGCAGCTTCGTCGGAAACCGCATGGTGTTCGCCGGGCTGGAGGACGGCAGCACCAGCGTCTCATAGCCTTGCTCTGCAAACCACGGCTCAAGCTCGCCAGCGGTCTTGCCGTTGAAGCACACGCGGCGTAACCCTTTTGCGACGCGGGTTACACGCCCGAAGCGGTTATGCGCCGCATTTCGAATCGCGCTGTCGAGGCTGCCCGTGCGCTCGCACGTTCCAATTACATCCCATAGCCCGATCCGGCGGACGAGCAAGGACTCAAGCCGCTCCTGGTACGGCATTTCGTGCAGCGGCCTGTCGATGATGTGCCCGAGAAGGCGCCAGAACTGGTTCTGCGGGTGACCGTAGTATTGACCCTTCGCAAGCGACTTCTCGCTTGGAAAACTGCCTAGTATCAGCGTCCTGATGTGCCGGTCTATCACGGGCGGAAAACCGCGAAGCGCAGGTCCAGCCATGGCTTACTGGTCACCGGTCACTGGTCACGACTTGCGCCGAGACATGAAAACGAGGCGCTCAAAGAGATGCACGTCCTGCTCGTTCTTCAGCAGCGCCCCGTGCAGCGGCGGGATGATCTTGAGGGTGTCCTGGCTGTGCAGCGCCTCGGGCGGGATGTCCTCCGCCATGAGGAGCTTCAGCCAGTCGAGCAGCTCCGAAGTCGAGGGCTTCTTCTTCAGCCCCGGCACCTCGCGGATCTCGAAGAACGCCTCCAGCGCCTCGCGCAAGAGCTGCTTCTTGATGTCGGGATGGTGCACGCGGACGATGCGCTCCATGGTCTCGTGGTCGGGGAAGCGGATGTAGTGGAAGAAACAGCGCCGCAGGAAGGCGTCCGGCAGCTCCTTCTCGTTGTTGCTGGTGATCAACACCAGCGGCCGGTGCTTCGCTTTCACCAGCTCCTGCGTCTCGTAGACGTAGAACTCCATGCGGTCGAGCTCGCGCAGCAGGTCGTTCGGGAACTCGATGTCGGCCTTGTCCACCTCATCAATCAGCAGCACTGCCGGCGTGTCGGACATGAATGCGTTCCACAGCATGCCGCGCACGATGTAGTTGCGGATGTCGTGCACGCGGGGGTCGCCCAGCTGCGAGTCGCGCAGCCGCGAGACGGCGTCGTATTCGTAGAGCCCGTGCAGCGCCTTGGTGGTCGACTTGATGTGCCACTCGTAGAGTGGCCGTCCGATCGACTTTGCGATCTCGATCGCGAGCATGGTCTTGCCGGTGCCGGGCTCGCCCTTCACCAGCAGCGGGCGCTCGAGCGTCAACGCGGCGTTGACCGCCATCATCAGGTCGTCGGTTGCAATGTAGGTGTCGGTGCCTTCGAATCGTTTCATGCGGTTCCCAGGTAAGCAAGTAGTAAACTCATCACTCACAATTCAACATTCAACACTGCATTCAGAAAGTCTCCCATCCGCCCGCACGATCGTCAAGAAACCACAGCGGAGCCAACGACCGCGCTAATATTTCCTCATGGAACGCGATGACGGCCCCCGCTCCGCGAGTCCGCTGTGGGCGCTCCCGCTAGCCGCGGGACTGCTTCCCGCCCTCGCCGGGTTGACCGCGCTATGGCTCTCCATCGAGCTGGGACTGGTCTCCGCGTGCAATCCCCTCTTCGACGGCTGCGTCTCGATCAGCCGCGCCGGGCGGCATGACCTGCCGAACCACATCTTCCGCGCGCTCGTATTGCCCGCCGCAGTGCTGCAGGGATTGACCTGGATGTTGTGCGCGGCGTGGCTGAAGGGGATGGATACGGAAGCGCGCCGGTTGCTGCGCATCCTGCCCTGGCTCGGTATCCTGGCCGGAGTGTCCCTCATCCTCTACGGCACGTTCCTCGGCACCGAGGGGCAGGCCTACCGCTGGCTGCGCCGCTATGGCGTGATCCTCTACTTCGGCTTCACTTACCTTTGCATGCTGATCTCGAGCGGGGCGCTGTGGCGGCTTGCTCGGTCGGGCAGGTTCAATCCGCCGGCGCGGCTCGACCAATTGCTCGTCGTCCTGTGCGCGGTCACACTCGTAATCGGGCTCGCCCAGGTGTTCGTGCCGCCG
>JBGQGU010000319.1:0-4541 GCA_041497655.1 Gammaproteobacteria bacterium | reverse complement strand
TGCAGGGCGCGCCCGGTGCGATCCTGGGAGCTCCCGGCGGTGAGCCCGATCACGATCTCGACGTTCTTTTCGGGTTTCCAGCCTTGCGCGGGCGCCGGCGCGCTCGCGAGCGCCAACGCGGCCAGGACTACGCGCGCGATTGCCGGATTCAACGCAGTTCCTCGCTCCTCATCCCCACCGTTTCAACGACGTGAGTCGTGATTCGTGGGTTGACTACTTTATAGCAATTGGGGGCAGTGTGAGTTTTCCGTGGCATGCGCCTATCGTTATTCGGAAAGTTTACACTGACCCCATTTATCCACAACTGAATTGAAAGAACCGCCATGAACAAGGTTTTCGCATCGCCGGAGCAAGCAGTCGCGGACATCGGTGACGGAGCAACGATTGCGATCGCCGGTTTCAGCGTGGGACACCGTTTCGCAACGAGCCTGATACTCGCTCTGCGCGAAAAGGGAACGAAAGATCTCTGCCTCGTTTGCAACTCGCTGGGTGACCCGGGCGCGCTGCGCGGCCAGATCCTGGCCGAGAACAAGCAGGTGAAGAAGCTGATTGCCGCCTTTTCCGTCCGGCCCGGCACGCCCACGGCCAGCGAGGAGCAGATCGTCGCCGGGGAGATGGCCGTGGAACTGGTGCCCCAGGGCATACTCGTGGAACGGTGTCGCGCGGGCGGCGCGGGGATCGCGGCGTTCTATTCACCGACCAGCGTCGGCACCGCCCTTACCGAGGGCAGGGAAATCCGCGACTTCGATGGCAAGCCCCACGTCCTCGAACATGCCATACGCGTGGACTATGCTTTTCTGAGGGGGTATCGCGCCGATCGCCTGGGCAACGTCCAGTTCCGCGGAGGCAGCCAGAACTTCAATCCCAGCTTCGCCAAGGCGGCTCGCGTCGCGATCGTGGAGGTGGACGAGATCGTGGAGCCGGGCGCAATCCCGCCGGAGCTCGTCAATCTTCCGGGAATATTCGTCTCGCGCGTCGTCAAGACGACGCAAGAGTTCGATCTCTGGCGCCGGCCTGAACGGCGTCCTTCGGACCAGCCGCGCCTCTACAACGGCAAGCCGGGGCTGACGCGGGCCGGCATCGCGAAGCGCGCCGCGGCGCTGGTCAGGGACGGGACCTACGCGAACCTGGGCGTCGGCATTCCCACGATGGTATCCAACTACCTCGTGGACCGCGACGTGATCCTCCACGCCGAGAACGGCGTCCTGGGCTATGGGCACATGGTGACGGACGAGAAGGAGATCGATCCTGACATCTACAACGCGGCCGGCCAGTTCGTCTCGCTCAAGCCCGGCGCGTCTTTCTTCGACAGCGTCACCTCGTTCGAGATGGCGCGCGGCGGCAGGATCGACACCGTGATCCTCGGCGCCTACGAAGTCGATCAGTCCGGCAGCGTTGCCAACTGGAGCACGGCGGATGCGAAGAGGGGCGGCATCGGCGGCGCGATGGACCTGCTCTCGGGGAAGGGCGACCTGATCATCGTCATGGAGCACAGCGACAGCAAGGGCCGCCCGAAACTGCGGCGCACATGCACCTATCCCCTGACGGGGAAAGGCTGCGTCAACTACGTGGTGACCGATCTCGCGCTGCTGCGGTGGCACGACGGCCGGTTCGTCCTTGACGAGGTGGCGCCGGGGTTCACGCCCCGCGAGGTGCTGGAACTCACCGAGATGGAGATCGCCGCCGGGCCGAATGTTCGGACAATGGCGTAATTCTGGCGCCGGCAAATCGGGCCTGGCACCTTGGGCGAGCGTTAGGCGCGTATAGTGGTCCGTAACTTACCGGACGCGGACCATGATGACCGACGAAGCCTATATCGCCGCGTACCAGAAGCTCACTCGCGAGTACCAAGACAACCGTTTGAGCATGGAAGAGTACCTGACCGCCGTTCAAAAGCTGAAAGCGGAATATCTCAAGGGGAAGACTGGCGCCGCGCTACCCGTCGTTCCCTGATGCAGATTCACGTCCTCGACCCGGACTACACCAGCTCCGAGCGGGCGCGCGCCAATTTCCGGCTGGCGTTCAAGATCGCGCTCGGTTTTGTCGCACTGATCTGGCTCATCGATATATTGAATTGGGCGCTCGATCTGGAGCTGCAGCGTTTCGGTGTCCGTCCACGCCAGTTCGCCGGGCTGCCCGGCATTCTGCTCGCGCCCTTGCTCCATGGTGGCCCCGTCCACCTGATCGCCAACTCACTGCCGTTGCTGGTGCTGGGCACGGGGATGCTGTACCTCTATCCGAATTCAGCGCTCAAGGTGCTGCCGGCGGTCTACCTCGGGCCCGGCATCGCGGTGTGGCTGTTCGCCGAGGGATCCGTTCACATCGGTTCCAGCGGACTGGTCTACGGCCTGGTCAGCTATGTATTCGTGGCCGGCCTGATCCGGCTCGACCGGCGCGCAATCGCCGCGTCCCTGCTGGTCTGCTTTCTCTACGGCACGCTGGTGTGGGGGGTATTGCCGATCCGGCCCGGGGTTTCCTGGGAAACTCATCTGGCGGCCGCGCTGATCGGCCTCGCGCTGGCGATCGCGCTGCGGCGCCTGGACATCCCGCCGCGCAAACGCTACTCCTGGGAAGACGAAGAGGGCGAACACGACGACCGGGATACGGGGTGACCGGTGAGTTGGTAGCCGTCAGCCGTCAGTTGGCAGTCACTGCAAACTGCCCACTGTAAACTGCAAACTTCGGGGGTCGAATCACGACCCACGAATCACGACTCACTACTGCTCGAGCTTGACGCCGGCTTCGACGATGATCTTCGCGAACTTCGCGGATTCATTGCGGATGAATTCGCGGTACTGCTCCGGTGTGCTGGGCGCGGGCTCGAAACCCATGCGCCTCAACTTCGCCGCCACTTCGGGCATCCTCAAAGCCTCTACCGCCGCGGCGTTGAGCCTTCTCAAGATGAGGTCCGGCATTCCGGCGGGCCCGTAGAACCCGAAAAAGTTCACCAGCTCGAAACCGGCGAGCGGGGGATGCTCCGCGATCGCGGGCACGTCCGGCAGCACGGACACGCGAGTCAGCGAAGTGACGCCGATCGGCCTGATCCGGCCGCCCTCGATGAACGGCAGCGCGGCGCCGATGCTGACGAACGTCATCGTGATGTGCTTGCCTGCGACATCCGCGAGCTGCGGGGCGGCCCCCTTGTACGGAACGTGCAGGATCTCAACGCCCGCCATCTTGTTGAACATCTCGCCGGTCAACTGCTGTGGATTGCCGACGCCGCTCGAGGAAAACGTGAGCTTGCGCGGATTCTGCCTGGCGTAGGCGATCAGCTCCGGCACGTTCTTGGCCGGCACGTCCATGTTCACCGCCAGCACGTTCGGCACATTGACGAGCAGCGTGATGGGCTGAAGGTCTTTCTCCCAGTCGTAGGCCATCTTCGGGTAGAGATGGGGATTGACCGCAATTTCGCCCGATGCCACGAGCAGCGTGTAGCCGTCCGGCGGCGATTTCGCCGCGGCGCCCGTGCCTACCATGCCGCTCGCGCCGGTCCGGTTGTCCACGATCACCGGCTGCCCCAGGATCTTGTGCAACTGCTCTCCCAGCAGGCGCGACGTCAGGTCGGTGCCGCCGCCCGCCGGGAATGGACAGATGATCCTGATCTGCTGGCTCGGATACGGCGCCTGGGCCAGGCCCGCGGGAACGGCAGCGGCGAACAGGACTGCCGCCGCGCATAGTCGCGTCAGGGAATGGGGTATTTTCACGGCATCTCCTAAATCCGGTGATGGATGATGAGTGATGGGTGATACGGCGAAGCTAAGTCCAAAGGGAGACGTTACACCCGTAACGGGTCACCGGTCACTGGTCATCGGACTTGGGTCGAATCACGACTCACGCCCTTCGGCGTAGAGCGAGCCGCGAGTCACGAGAGTCTGCGGATGGCCTTGAGCCGCTGCGTGGCGTCGCCCGCGAGGTGCGACCAGATGATGGCGTCGCGCACGAGCTTGTGCGCCATGGCATCGACCGCGCCCGCCGTTGAGGCGTGTATCTCCAGGTTGAGGCGTGCCACGCGCTGGATGACGTCTGTCGAGTAGTTCATCGCCAGGACGGGGTTGGCTGATTTCACGCGATGGTCCATTTCCCAGGCCGTGCGCAGCACGAACGCGCGCAGCGACTCGGTGAGGGCGAGCATCTCGTTGATCTTCAGTTGCACGATCTGGTGTTCGTAGAGTAGCCTGCCGCCGCGCCGCTCGCGCTTCGCGTGGCGCATCGCGTATTCGCACGCCGCGTCGCACACGCCGAGCGCGTTCGCTGCGAGCTCGAAGTCGCCGAACTCGGCCGCGGCGCCGCTGCGCACCTTCATGCCGCCGTTCACCTGGCCGACCACGTTGGCGTGCGGCACGCGCGCGTCCTCGAACACCAGCTCGGCATTCTGGTAGAAGCGCCAGCCGCTCTTGTTGAAGATCTTGCCGAAGCGCACGCCCGGCGTATCGATGGGCACCAGGAAGGTCGTCGTGCCGTCGCGTATGGACGCGTCCGGATCGGTGCGCGTGTTGACGAAAAAGAGCCTGCCGACGCTGCCGTTGGCAATGAAGGTCTTT
>JBGQGU010000318.1:0-4542 GCA_041497655.1 Gammaproteobacteria bacterium | reverse complement strand
TCCGGATCGATTTCCGCGACGAAGGTGATATTTCCGCAATGGCATCCGCCGTCGATTTTCATGGCAGTTTTCTCCAAGCCAACAAACCGTGGGTCGTGAATCGTGATGGATGAGTTGGCAGTTGGCAGCCGTCAGTTGGCAGTCACTGCAAACTGCCCACTGCAAACTGCAAACTACTTAATCACTCGACACTCATCCCTCAAGGCGCCCCCATACCGTTTCCATGATAATGCGCCGATGCCCCACCTATCCCGCTTTCTCCCCGCCGAATCCGACACGCTGGCCTTGGGCGCCGAATTGGCCCCCCACCTCGAGCCCGGCCTGGTGATCTACCTCTCCGGCGAGCTGGGGGCGGGCAAAACCACCCTCGCCCGCGGCATCCTCCGGGGCCTCGGCTATGAAGGGCGGGTCAAAAGCCCCTCCTTTGCCCTGGTTGAACCTTACCCGCTTTCTAGGTTATACTTGTATCACTTTGATTTTTATCGCTTCACTGATCCACGGGAACTAGGAGATGCCGGGTTCAGGGAGCACTTCAATCCCGACTCGGTTTGTCTCGTGGAATGGCCCGAAAATGCCGCGGGCGTGGTGCCGGCAGCCGACATAAAAATTGAAATGAAAATTGCTGGATCAGGGAGACAGTTGGAGATAAGCGCCGACACGGAGGCTGGCAGGCGTTGTTTAAAGCATCTGGAGCACTAGGTACCCCTTCCGGCCGCGCGCCAGCACGGTCGTCCCTCCTCTTTTCCGTTTTTTTCCTCGCTTTCTGGTTCCAGGCCGGCGCAGCCACGCCGGTCGCGGCGCAATCCGACGGCCAGATCACCGCCGCGCGCGCGTGGCCGGCGCAGGACTACACGCGGATCACGCTCGAAAGCCAGGAGCCGCTCAAGTACTCGGTGCTGAGCCTGAAGGACCCCGAGCGGCTGGTGCTCGATCTCGAGGACGTCGAGGTCACCGCCACGCTCACCGGCCTCGCTGAGAAGATCGGCGCGAATGATCCCTACGTGAAGGGCATGCGTATCGGGCGCTTCAAGCCCGGCGTGATACGGATAGTGTTCGACCTGAAGAGCGAGATCAAACCGCAGGTGTTCACGCTCGCGCCGGTCGCCGACTACGGGCACCGCCTCGTGCTCGATCTTTACCCCCTCGTGCCGCCCGACCCCCTGCTCGCCTTCCTCGACAAGCTGCAGGCACCGCGCGAGGAAACTACCGTGCCGCCCGCCGTCGCCGATTCCAAGGCTCCAGCGCCTGCCGCGCGGCCGGCGCCGAAGCGCCCGGATGTCGCCCGCCTCATCATCGTCGCGCTGGATGCCGGCCACGGCGGCGAGGATCCCGGCGCGAAGGGGCGCGGCGGCACCTACGAGAAGAACGTGACGCTCGCCATCGCGATGAAACTCAAGGCGCGCATCGACCAGGAGCCCAACATGCGCGCCGTGCTGATCCGCGACGGCGACTACTTCCTGCAGCTTGCCGAGCGCGTCGAAAAAGCGCGGCGCGTCCGCGCCGATCTCTTCGTCTCGATCCACGCCGACGCGTTCATCCGCCCGCACGCGCGCGGCTCCTCGGTATTCGCGCTGTCGGAAAAAGGCGCGACTTCGGCCGCGGCGAGCTGGCTGGCCAACAGCGAGAATGAAGCCGACCTGATCGGCGGCGTGAACCTCGAGGGCAAGGACCGCTACCTGAAAATGACGCTCGCCGACCTGTCGCTGACGGCGCAGATCAACGACAGCTTGAAGCTCGGGCGCGCGGTGCTGGCCGAGCTCGGCGGCATCAACAACCTGCACAAGGTCGACGTCGAGCAGGCCGGCTTCGCGGTGCTGAAGGCGCCCGGCATCCCCTCGATCCTGGTGGAAACCGCCTTCATCAGCAACCCGGACGAGGAGAAAAGGCTCAAGAGCGCCGCCTACCAGAACAAGGTAGCGGACGCGATCTTCATCGGCATCAAGCGCTACTTCGCCAAGAACCCGCCGCTAGCGCGGGATCGCGTTGCTTTGAACCCGTGATGAGTGTCGGGTGTCGGGTGTCGGGTGTCGGGTGATGGAAAAAACGACTCCCCTCCTTCCAGAGGAGGGGTGCTCGCGTAGGCGAGCGGGGTGGTGGAGCGAAGAACCTGCAACTGATCTGGAACCACCCCGGCGTTTCACGCCACCCCTCCTTAAGAAAGGAGGGGAATTGAAAAGCGGTGATGAAGTGACGACTGACGACTGATGACTGACGGCAGAAGAACCAATCGCATCGTCCCCGTGGAGACGGGGACCCAGGGGAAATCCACATTTCCTGGATGCCCGCCTGCGCGGGCATGACGAAGTTGAACCTGCCCCGATCTTCCCTTTCCGCACTCTGCCTCACCCTTCTTCTCGCAGTTTCTCCCGCTCTCGCGGACGTCCACGGGCGCGTGGTGTCCGTGCATGATGGCGACACGCTGACGGTCCTGATCGACCACCGCCAGGTGCGCGTGCGGCTGACCGACATCGACGCGCCCGAGCTGGGCCAGTCATTCGGCACCCGCTCCCGGCAATCGCTGTCCGATCTGTGTTTCGGGAAGACAGCCGCGCTCGACGTCCGCGGCCAGGACCGCTACAAGCGCACCCTGGCCCACGTCACCTGCGCCGGCACGGACGCCAACTCCGAACAGGTGCGCCGCGGCTACGCATGGACCTACGTCCGCTACGCCCGCCGGGATTCGGCCCTCTACGCCCTGCAGGGCGAGGCCCGGGCCGCCCATCGCGGGCTATGGACCGAGCCCTTGCCCACTCCTCCCTGGGATTGGAGAAGGAAGCATTTCTAATTCAAGTATTGCTGTCTTTTCTGACCCTTAGCTATGAATGTAGTAAGTTATTCATTACATTACTGTTGATTAAACGTAATCTATATGTTACTTTTCTGCGGGCTTAAAGCAATGAATTACTTACACAACAATATATGAAACGTAATCAGTTCAAAGAGTTAGAGATTGATCAACTCGACAAAAAGCTAAAGGCGTGGAAGCCACTTACCGCGTTCACGCGTCCTCCATCTGGTTGGCTTCGCGCCATACGGACAGCGATGGATATACCCGCCGCGTACGTGGCCAAACGGGCGCAAATTTCTCGTCCTCGCGTCCTGCAAATCGAGAAGGCGGAGCAGTCCGAAGCCATCACTCTTCGAACGTTGCGACAGCTTGCACACGCAATGGACTGTGAGTTGGTCTATGCAGTTATACCCCGAAAACCACTGCGGCAAAGGCTCGAAGATCAGATTCGCAACGTTGCGCAATCAATGCTTGCTAGGGTGCAACACACCATGTCACTTGAGGATCAGAGCCTACAAAGCAAGGACCTGAAGGACCAACTCTCACGCTTAATCGACACGGTGCGTGCAAGCTCCCATAGGAAATTATGGCGATAAAGCTGCGCTTTGGGCTCGCGCAAACACCTCTTACCCAAGAAGAGATCGAAGCTCTCATACCAACGCACATTACGACCCAAGGGGAACTTGATCAATGGGAGGCTGAGAATATTGCCGATGCAGAGACACACACGCTTGGTAGCCCTGCTTTCGACCCGCTCTCTAACGACAACCTTCGAACCCTACACAAATTGATGTTCAATCGCACCTGGAAATGGGCCGGGGAATACCGTTTGAGGAACACGAACTTCGGGGTCGATCAGGCGCAAATTTCCGTGAGTATTAGAAATCTATGCCTAGACGTTCGGGCGCAGGTAAAGGGAAAAGTCGCGGGGCTAGATGAGATTGCAGCGAAGTTTCACCACAGACTTGTATCCATACATCCATTCCCTAATGGAAATGGACGACATGCAAGACTCGCGACTGACCTGCTATTGGAATTGTGCGGAAACGAGCGATTCCGTTGGGGAATCACCATAAAAGATGACCGCGACCGTCGCGTGGCCTACATCACAGCTTTGCAGGCAGCCGACCGGAAAAATTACGAACCCATTTTGAAATTCGTCCGATCGTGATGAACGATACCACTAAACCAAGGTTCAAGAATTCCAAGGGCACTTGTGATCAGTCGAGGGCCTTGACAATTTCCTCGACGACCTTCTTCGCGTCGCCGAACACCATCATGGTCTTGTCCATGTAGAAGAGCGGGTTGTCGAGCCCCGCATAGCCCGTCGCCATCGAGCGCTTGTTGACGAGCACCGTGCGCGATTTGGCCACTTCCAGGATCGGCATGCCGTAGATCGGGCTGCCCTTCTCGTGCGCGAGCGGATTCACCACGTCGTTCGCGCCCAGCACCAGCACGACATCGGTGGTGCCGAACTCGCTGTTGATGTCCTCCATCTCGAACACCTGGTCGTACGGCACCTCGGCTTCCGCCAGCAGCACGTTCATGTGGCCCGGCATGCGGCCCGCGACGGGGTGGATCGCGTAACGCACGTTGACGCCCTTCGCGGTGAGCTTGTGCGCCATCTCCTTCACTGCGTGCTGCGCGCGCGCCACCGCGAGACCGTAGCCCGGCACGATGATGACCGACTCCGCGTTCGACATGAGGAAAGCCGCGTCGTCGGAAGAGCCCGAGCGCACCGTCTTCTCCCCGGC
>JBGQGU010000317.1:0-4549 GCA_041497655.1 Gammaproteobacteria bacterium | reverse complement strand
TTCATGTTTTTCACCGAGTCGGAGTCGCGCGATTACGCGGTGAAGCCGATGAACTGCCCGGGGCACGTCCAGATATTCAATCAGGGATTGAAGAGCTATCGCGACCTGCCGTTGCGACTCGCTGAGTTCGGCTCCTGCCACCGCAACGAGCCGTCGGGCGCGCTGCACGGGCTCATGCGCGTACGCAGCTTCACCCAGGATGACGCGCACATCTTCTGCACCGAGGCGCAAATCGAGCCGGAGGTCATCCGCTTCATCGACCTTCTGCAGCGGGTCTACTCCGACTTCGGGTTCGAAGAGATCCTGGTCAAGTTCTCCACCCGGCCGGCGAAGCGCGTCGGCACCGACGGGCAATGGGACAAGGCCGAAGCCGCGCTGAAAATCGCGCTCGACCATAAAGCGCTGGCCTACGAACTGCAGCCAGGGGAGGGCGCATTCTACGGGCCCAAGATCGAGTTCTCGTTGAAGGACAGCCTGGGGCGGGTATGGCAATGCGGCACGATGCAGCTCGATTTTTCGATGCCGGAGCGGCTCGGCGCGGAGTACGTGGGCGAGGACAACGCGCGTCACGCGCCGGTCATGCTGCACCGGGCGATCCTGGGATCCTTCGAGCGCTTCATCGGTATCCTGATCGAGCATTACGCGGGGGCAATGCCGCTCTGGCTCGCCCCGGTCCAGGTAGCGGTGTTGAACATCACCGGGCACCAGGCGAACTATGCCGAACGCATCACAGGCGAGCTGAGGCAGGCCGGGTTGCGCGCCGTGGCCGACTTGAGGAACGAGAAAATTTCCTATAAGATTCGGGAACATAGTCTGCAGAAGCTGCCCTACCAGGTGATCGTGGGTGACCAGGAAGTGGCGGCTCAAAAGGTTGCCGTGCGGACCCGCAAGGGCGAGGATCTCGGCCAGATGAGTCTGGCCGATTTCGTCTCAAGGTTGCGGACCGAGGAAGCCCGGTTGGGGCGCGCGGCGCGAGAGTAACCGGAAAGAGGGGGCACTACATCGCACAGGAAAAGGAACCGCGGATCAACGGCGAGATCAACGCGCCTGAAGTCCGGCTGATAGGGGCCAACGGCGAGCAGGTTGGCATTGTGAGCCTGGCTGCGGCAAACAAGCTCGCGGAAGAAGCCGAGCTCGACCTCGTCGAGATCGCGCCGACGGCGGTGCCGCCGGTATGCCGCGTCATGGATTACGGGAAATACAAGTACCGCGAGGCCAAGAAGCGGCACGAGGCGAAGTTGAAGCAGAAGCAGATCGTCGTCAAGGAGGTCAAGTTCCGGCCTGGCACCGATGCGGGGGACTACCGGATCAAGCTGCGAAATCTGACCCGTTTTCTGGAGGAGGGCGACAAGGCGAAGGTCACGCTGCGCTACCGCGGACGCGAGATGGCCCACCAGGAACTGGGGATGCGCTTGATCGAGCGGGTGAAGGGTGATCTCGCGCCGTACAGCACGGTGGAGCAGTATCCGAAGATGGAAGGCCGGCAGCTGATCATGGTGTTGGCGCCGAAGAAAAGCAAGAAACCCACCCCGAAGACCGCGGTCAAGGCGGCAGTGCAGAAGAAGACAGCAGCGTCCGCCAAGGAGGCTGCTCCCAAGGCTGCGGCGGAAGCTGCGGCCGGCACCGAGAAGAAGTAGCTGTCCGGGTACCCGAAGTCCTGCCGCCTTGGCAGGCACCCGGCGCTAAAAGAGCCTCTAACAGGAGTTGTCATGCCCAAGTTGAAGACCAAGCGCGCTGCCGCGAAGCGCTTCCGCAAGCGCGCCGGCGGCGGGTTCAAGCGCGGCCAGGCGTATCTACGCCACATCCTCACCAAGAAGAACACCAAGCGCAAGCGGCACCTGCGCGGCAGCACCGGCGTGCACCAGGCCGACAAGGCGTCGGTCCGCGTCATGTTGCCCTACTAGGAGTTTGTCGGACCTGGGCCCGACAAACTCCTAATGCAAAACCGCCTGCACGAATACGGGAGAAAAAGCTTATGAAAACCTTATCCTTGGCCTATTTGCGTGCTCTTGGAAGGGCAAGAGTGGTTGATAATCCGGGGTACATTCAAGATCCGCGGGCGGTTTTGCTGTTAGCAGCCCGTCGGATGTTAAGTCCGACAGGCTGCTAGGAGACTGCCATGCCACGAGTCAAACGGGGCGTTACCGCCCGCGCTGCGCACAAGAAGGTATTGCAGAAGGCCAAGGGTTTCCGCGGCCGCCGCAAGAACGTGTTCCGCATCGCCAACGAAGCGGTGATGCGTGCCGGGCAGTACGCCTACCGCGACCGCCGCGACCGCAAGGGCGAGTTCCGCGCGCTGTGGATCGCGCGCATCAACGCCGCTGCCCGCGAGCACGGCATGTCCTACAGCCGCTTCATGAACGGGCTGAAGAAGGCGGCAGTGGCTGTCGACCGCAAGGTGTTGGCGGACATCGCGGTGCTCGACAAGCCGGCGTTCTCCAAGTTCGTCGAGAAAGCCAAGGCCAGCCTCGCCACCTGAAGTGCGATAAGAGGTGCTCGAGACTCGGGGCTCGTTACTCGGGACTCGAAAATGCATACGGCGGAACCCGGGGCTCGAATCCGCAAGCAGCGGAACTCGCGATGCGATCTTGAAGTTCCCAGCCTCTAGTCCCTAGCCCCGATTCCAGAATATGCAGGACGTCGACGCCATCCTGAAGGAAGCGCTTGCGGCGTTTGCGGGCATCGACGACGCCGACCAGCTCGAGCGCGCCAAGGCTCGCTATCTCGGCAAGTCCGGCGCGTTAACCCAGCTCCTGAAGGAACTGTCGAAGCTGCCGGCGTCGGAGCGCCCGGCATTCGGCAGCCGCGTCAATGCTGCCAAGGAAAAGCTGGAAGCTTCGCTTGCCGAGCAACGCAGCCGCATCGACTCCCTCAAGCTCGAAGCGAGCCTCCGCCAGGAGGCGCTGGACGTGACGCTGCCGGGGCGCGGCCTGGCCGTGGGCGGGCTGCATCCGGTGACGCGCACCATGGAGCGCATCGAGACGCTCTTTCGCTCGATGGGGTTCGAGGTCGCGGACGGCCCGGAGATCGAGACTGATTACTACAACTTCACCGCTCTCAATCAGCCGGAGAACCATCCCGCGCGCTCGATGCACGATACGTTCTATCTGGCCGACGGCAAGCACTTGTTGCGCACCCATACCTCGCCGATCCAGATCCGCTATCTAGAGCGGCACCGCCCGCCGGTCAAGGTCATCGCCCCGGGCCGCGTCTACCGGCACGACTACGACGCGACGCACTCGCCGATGTTCCACCAGGTGGAGGGCCTGTGGCTGGACCAGCACATCACTTTCGCCGATCTGAAAGGCGTGCTGATCGAGTTCCTGAGGAGGTTTTTCGAGCGCGAGGATCTCAGGGTGCGCTTCCGGCCGTCGTTCTTCCCATTTACCGAGCCCTCCGCCGAGATCGACATGAGCTTCGGCGGGGGCTGGCTGGAGATGGGCGGCGCCGGCATGGTGCATCCCAACGTGCTGAAGAATGTGGACATCGACAGCGAGAAATACCAGGGCTTTGCGTTCGGGCTCGGCCCCGACCGGCTCACGATGCTGCGTTACGGCGTGAACGATCTGCGGCTGTTCTTCGAGAATGATTTGCGCTTCTTGAGGCAATTCAATTGACATCAGCAATGAGCATTCAGCTACCAGCTTTCAGCTCATTCCTGCCTTCGTTCTTGGCTGACGGCTGAACGCTGATCGCTGACTGCTTCAGTTATGAAATTCTCCGAGAACTGGCTCCGCACCTTCGTCAATCCGCCGCTCGCGACGCGCGAGCTCGCGGACGCGCTCTCCATGGGGGGCCTCGACGTGGAGCAGGTCGAAGCGGACCGTGATGACTGGGTGCTTACGACCAAGCCCACGCCCAACCGGGGCGATTGCCTGAGCATCTCCGGCATTGCGCGTGAAGTGTCGGCTGTGACCGGTGCGCCATTGAGTCTGACCGACATCAAGCCGGTGCGTGCCACGATCAACGACCGATTGGGCGTCACGCTGGAAGCGCCGCAGGCCTGCCCGCGTTACTGCGGTCGGATGGTGCGCGGGGTCAATGCGACCGCCGCGACGCCGGAATGGATGACGCGCAGGCTTGCGATGAGTGGTATCCGTCCCGTGAGCGCACTGGTGGACATCACGAATTACGTCATGCTGGAGCTGGGCCAGCCGCTGCATGCGTTCGATGCCGCGAAGCTCGACGGCGGCATCCGGGTGCGTTACGCCAAAGCGGGCGAGAAGTTCACGCTGCTCAACGGCGAGGCACCGCCGCTCACACCGGGGTTCCTGGTCATCGCCGACGAGTCGAAGGCCGTCGCGCTGGCGGGCATCATGGGCGGGCTGGATACCTCGGTCAACGAGGCCACGCGCGATGTGTTTCTCGAGAGCGCATTCTTCAGCCCGGAGGCGATCGCGGGCAAGAGCCGGCTGCTCAATTTCGCCTCTGACTCGTCGTACCGTTTTGAGCGGGGGGTCGATTTTGCGGGGACGCTGGTGGCGCTCGAGCGCGCCACGCAGCTTGTCATCGAGATCTGCGGTGGCGCTGCGGGTCCGGTCACGGAAGC
>JBGQGU010000316.1:0-4551 GCA_041497655.1 Gammaproteobacteria bacterium | reverse complement strand
TGCCAATCCACCAGCCCCAGCATCTTGAACGAGTGCAGCTTGCGGCTCGTCATCAGCAACCCGGCCGCGACCAGCGCCACCACTTCGCGGGGCAGCGGCGCGAACAGGAACAGCACGAAGACGATACCGGCGACGGCGATCCCCTTCGCGCTCTGCCAGCGGTCGAACGGCGGCGCCTCTTCCGGCACATGCCCGCCCGCGGCGCCCGCGCCGGGCGCGAGCTCCCAGCGGCCGCGCGCCTGCCACGCGATGATCGCCCAGGTGAGGGCGAGCCCGAGAGTAACCGGCAGGGCCACTTCGCGGATGTAGCCCAGGAACGGCAGCTTGAGCGTCTCGCCGATCAGCATGTTCTGCGGGTTGCCGATGAGCGTCGCCGCCGAGCCCACGTTCGCCGCGCACGCGAGCGCCAGCAGGAACGGCACCGGGTTCAGCCGCCGCGCGAGGCAGACGTCCACCAGCACCGGCGCGACCGCGAGACAGATGATGTCGTTGCTGAACACCGCCGAGAGCGCGGCGATCACGGCGATCAGGGCGGCGAGCAGTCCCGCCGGCGGGAGCGGCAGCGCGCCGAGCCGCCAGGTGACCCAGGTGTAAAAGCCGCCGAGGCGCAACTGCGCCGAGATCACCATGAACGCGAACAGCAGGATCAGCGTCGGCGCGTGGATCGCGCCCCACGCCTCTTCCAGCGTGAGCGCGCCGATGGACACCAGCGCGATCGCGCCCAGCAGCGCGACGCCGGTGCGGTCGAGCTGCAGGAACGGCAGCCCGCCGAGGATCATCCCGAGATAAACGACGAAGAACACCGCGACGATTGCAGCTTCCATTGTTCTTTTAGATGCGTGGATTGTGGGCCGAGGTTTACTCCGGCTTGACCCCGGCAGCCTTGATGACCTTGGCCCACTGGGCGATCTCGGCCACGATCCGCTTCTCAAGCTCCTCGGGCGTGCTCACGGCCACCTCGGATCCGTCGGCCAGCAGCTTGCCCCTGACGTCGGCCGCCTGCATCGCCTTCGCCGCTTCAGCGTTGAGGACCATGACTATTTCGCGCGGGGTTCCGGCCGGCGCGAGCAGCCCGTAGAGCTGCTCCACCACGAACCCCGGGATGGCGGACGCGAGGACCGGCACTTCCGGCAGGATCGAGCTGCGCTCGCGGCTGGTCACGCCCAGCGGCCGCAGGCGGTTGCTTCTCACGGACGGCAGCGCGGGCAGCAGGTTGCTGAACATCGCATCCGTCTCTCCCGCCACGACCGACAGCGTGCCCGACGCGCTGCCCTTGTAAGGGACATGAATCATCTCGACACCCGCGCGCGCGCAAAATAGTTCACCGGTCAAGTGCGACTGGGCGCCAGTGCCGGAGGACGCGTAGGTCAGCTTGCGCGGCGTTCGCTCCGCGAGCCCGATGAACTCCTTCACCGAGCGCGCGGGGACCGACGGGTGCACGACCAGCACATAGGCCGTCGTCGCGACGACCGAGACCGGGGCGAAATCGCGCGGCATGCTGAAGGAAAGCTTGTCATAGAGCGCGGGCGCGAGGGCCATCACGCTGCTGGTGGCGAGCAGCAGCGTGTGGCCGTCGGGCGGCGCCTTCGCAACCACTTCCGTGCCGATGCGCCCGCCCGCGCCCGCGCGATTTTCCACGACCACCTGCCGCCCCAACGACGCGGTGAGCTTCTGCGCCAGCAGGCGGCCGACCAAGTCGGCGCCGCCGCCCGGCGCAAACGGCACGATCAGGCGCACCGGTTTCGACGGATAGGCCTGCGGCCATGCAGAGCCGGCCACGAGCAGAATAACCGAACACGCCGCGGCCGCGGCGAATCTCGTCGTCGAGTTCAATCCGTGTTCTCCATCAGTGCGCCCGCGCGGCACGGGCATGCGCTCAACCGGCTTCGATCGGCTTCGACACGCTCAGACTCTGCCCGCCGGCGGTGGGCAGAAACATGGACTTGCCGCCGGCGCCGCCCCCCACGATCACGATGAGATCGCGCGCCTCGCGGACGATGGGCACCATCGAACTATCGTCGCTCTGGTCCACGAATTCGGGAAAGCGCGGCCCCTTCGACTTGCCGCGATTCTTGACGAGTCCCCACGGCTGCCGCGCGCGCTCGAACAGCGCCCGCTGCACGTCGCGCTTGCTCCATCCCGCGGACGCGAAATGGCGGGCATGCTCGATGCCCAGCACGAGCACCGGGTGCCCCTGCGAGTAAAGATTGTTGACCCCGAGCGTGGCCATCGACGAAGCGAAGGTCCGCACGATCTCGTCCGGGTCAGTCTGGATGTTCTCGGTCATGCTGTGCGGCGCCTCGCAGTTCACGACCGTCACGACGCTGTGCTCCTGCGCGAACCCGCGCTCCACGTGGAGGGGCTCCCATGGGTTGGCGGCCTCGTACTCGGCGATGCAATAGGTGTACTTGCCGGGGTGTCCGGTCTGCGAGGCGTCCACCGCAGGCCCGGCGCCGCCGATGTTGACTAGGATCAGCCTCAGCGCGCGGCCGATGGTCGCGTTGGCGCGCCAGCCGGGACCGAACAGCCCGCGGCCGCAGTTGATCCGCAGCTGCGCGACGGCCGGGCCATTGACGATGATGAGCGGCGCGCCGGGATGCGTGGTCGTCTGGCGATGCGCGAGACCGTACTCCGGCTCGGACACAGCCCGGAGTGCCGCGACCACCACCGGCAGGTACTCCGGCCGGCAACCCGCCATGACGGTGTTGACCGCGATCTGGTGCATGCTCGCCGCCCCCATCTTCGGAGGCACGGTGCTGATCACTTCGTCGGCTTTGCGCCACGGCATGCCGCCGAGCATGGCCCGCACGCGCTCCTCGGTCGGGGGCACGATGGGCAGCCCATCGGTCCAGCCGCGCTCGTAGAAGTAGTCGTTGACGCGGTCGAGCGCGTCGCCCGGGCCGACGACATGGGGAAGATCGGGTTTCACAGAGGCCTGCCTTTCGGCCCTAGCGCGGCATCACCGTGTCGGGCAGCGGGAACCGCTTGCCCTCGAATTCTCGGGCCAGCGTCTCTGCCGGCGTCGTCAGCACGCGCACGCATTCCTTCGCAATGTCCTCGCCCCGCTTTCTTACCAGCGCCTCGTCGGGGTCGCCGACGGGATGCGGCACGACGACGATCGGCAGGCACGGGTGGCCGATGCCCTCGCACACGACCTGCGCGAGCGGAGCGAAAGCCGTGCTCACCACCGTGACCGTGGGGATACCGAGGTCTTCGAGCGTGGCCGCGTCACGCGCGGTCCAGGGGGTCGAGGACCCTCAGTGCCCGACGCCGTTGATGACCGCGTCGCATTGCGCGGCCATCTCCGGCGCGAACTTCAACGGGTTGCCGAGATAATCCTTGCGCCAGAAGCGGACCTCCGCTGCGCCGTGCTCGCGCTTGAGCACGTCCGCGACGCCGCGCAGCACCAGGTCCGCGAACTCCTTGCAGTTGTCCAGCACGCCGATGCGCGCGCCGTGCACCGTCTTCAGCCTCGGCGCAAGCTGCTTGTGTTTCGAGTCCACGGCCCCGGTCGGAACGAAGACCGAAACGCCGCTGATGGTTTCCTTTGCGTGTCTTGCCATAAGCCGGCCCTCCGTCGCTCGATGACGCAGCCCATCTTAACAACTCCCGGCGGGAACGGCCAACGGCACTTCAGCCGAGACACTCAAGCACGAGACGGTTGAATTCCTCGGGACGCGTCGCCGTGTTCGCGCGCCCTCCACCGCGCATCATCCCGAGATAAGGGGCGAAGAACACCGCGACGATTGCAGCTTCGATGACCATCTGTGTTTTTTCTTAAGTGCGCGAGCCTTGAGCCGCGGGTCGATTCTGAACCCGGTGTGTCGTGGGTCGACTTGTCACGAGATGCGTGAATCGTGATTCGTGAGTCGAGTCCAAAGTTGGCAGTTTGCAGCCCAAACCCAGTTAGCAGCCGTCAGCCGTCAGTTAGCAGCAACTGCATACTGCCTACTGCAAACTCCGACTTGGCAGCCGTCAGTTTTCAGCCGTCAGCTGTCAGCAGTCAGCAAGCAGCAACTGCAAACTGTCAACTGCCAACTGATTGCTGCAAACTGCCTACTGCAAACTGCAAACTCCTTGATCCCTCATCCCTCATCCACGGTGTTGCTCCGTCACCTCGACACCCGACACTCGACACTCGACACTCGTCACTTCGTCAGTCCTCGCCGGTCACTCGGCCTTGATGCCCGCCTGCTTGACCACCTTCGCCCATTGCGCCATCTCGGTGCGGATTTTCGCGCCGAACTGACCGGCCGTGCTTCCCACCGGCTCGAGTCCCAGGCTGGTGAGTTGCTGACGCACGTCGGCCGACTGAAGCGCCTTCACGATTCCCCCGTTCAGCTTGTCGATGATTGGCTTGGGCGTGCGCCCCGTCGCCAGAATGCCGTACCAGACCGTCACTTCGAAACCGGGAACGCCCGCCTCCGCGACTGTGGGAACCTCGGGCACGGCCGGCGAGCGCGCGGGAGTCGTTACCGCCACTGCGCGCAGGCGGCCACCTTGCACATGGGGCAACGCCTGGGGCACTCCGCTGAACAGCATCTGGATGCG
>JBGQGU010000315.1:0-4562 GCA_041497655.1 Gammaproteobacteria bacterium | reverse complement strand
GGCTGCTGCGGCAGGCCTTACAGAACCGCCCCGGGTTCCCGGAAGCGCAGGTCGTGCTGTCGCGCGTCCTGGAGTCGCAGGGAAACCTCGGCGCGGCTGCAGCGGCGCTGGAGACCGCGATGGGGATGCGACCCGCTGACTTTGGGGCGCTTTACCTCTATGCCGGGGTGCTCTTGAAGCAGAACAGGCTGGATGAGGCGCAAGGCGCGCTCAGGCGCGCGATCGCAATCGATCCCGAAAACGCCGACGCCAGCTACACCCTCGCGACGCTCCTCCTGGCGCGTGGCGAGCCCGCTGACGCCGAACGACTGCTGCGCACAGTCTTGAAGCGCGATCCCCAATCCGTGGATGCGCATGCACGGCTGTTCGAAGTGTACGACTCGCGTGGCGACCTGCCGGCCGCCGCAGCGGAGATGGAGGCGGTGCTGAGAGAGCGTCCGGATTGGGCGGACGCGCTGTACAACTACGGTTGCGTCCTGAAAAAGCTCATGCGGCTCGTGGACGCGGAAAGCGCCTTTCGCCGCGCGCTCGCGGCGGATCCGGGGCACTTCCGCGCCTACCGCATGCTGGGAGGCGTTCTGCTCGGGCAGTGCCGCACGGATGAGGCGCTCGCGCTCTACTGTGCGGCCCGTGAGCGCTGTCCCGATGATTTCGATCTCGAGTCAGCCGAGCTCTTTGCGCTCAACAGTTCCGAGCAGATTGCGGAGGACGGGCTTTTCGCGAGGCACGCGGCGTTCGGGACGCGCATCGAGCAGGCCCATCCACCGCGCTTCAAGCCGTTCCGGAACGTGAGGGACCCGGAGCGGCGCCTGCGCATCGGTTACGTATCGGGGGACTTCTGCTATCACGTCGTCACGCTGTTCACGCTTCCCGTGGTCGAGCGGCACGACCGGTCCGCAATCGAAGTGTATTGCTACTCGACCGGCGGCAGGGTGGACGAATACACGCGGCAGCTTTCGGCGCGCGCGGACGTCTGGCGGGAAGTCTCCTCGCTGTCGGCACCCGGGTTGGCCGATGCGATCAACCGCGACAGCATCGACATCCTGGTTGACCTGGGCGGGCATTCGGGAATTCCGCAACTTGCGGTTTTCGCGCAGCAACCGGCGCCGGTCCAGGCCACATGGCTCGGCTACCTGAACACGACCGGCATGACGCGCATCCACTACCGCATTTCCGACCGCCATGCCGATCCGCCGGGGCTCACCGACCCGTACCATACCGAGACCCTGGTCAGGCTGCCGCACAGTCAATGGTGCTTCCGCCCCTTCGTTTCGGTCGCGAGCGCGGAGGTGCCGCCGTTCGTGCGTAACGGCCATGTCACCTTCGGCTCGTTCAACCAGGCGCTCAAGATCTCCCGCGCAGCGCGCCGCCTTTGGGCCGAGATTCTCCAGCGGCTGCCCAATTCCCGCCTGGTGATCCTCGGCGTTGCCGAAGGCCGTGCCCGGGACGAACTGGTGACGGATCTCGCGGGTGCCGGAGGCGCGCGCGCCCGGATCACGGTCCTGCCGTACGTTTCGCTGCAGGACTATTACAACTGGTTCAACGCCGTGGATATCGCACTGGACACGGCGCCGTTCAGCGGCGGCACCACCAGCTGCGATGCGCTGTGGATGGGAGTCCCCGTGGTAACGGCTCCCGGATCCCGGCCTTCGTCGCGCAGCACGGCGAGCATCCTGTCGACCGCGGGACTCCCCGAGTGGATCGCCTCGAGTCCCGAGGATTACGTGCGGCTGGCCGTCGAATTTGCCCGCGACGAGGCGCTCCTTGCCGGGCTGCGCAAGTCATTGCGCGAGAGGCTACGCCAGTCGCCGCTCATGGATGAAAAACGGTTCGTGCGGGACGTTGAAAACGCTTATCGGCACATGTGGCGCAACTGGTGCGGCGGCACTCTGGCGTGAATCTGCCAGACTTTTCCCCGCTATTCACTCCCGGTGTCGTGGGCGATTTCAGCGATCGGACAGCGGGACCCACGAAAACGCGGGAGGACTGGGCTTGCATTTGCAGGTGACGTTTTGCGTCACATAGTGACAGGGGCAGGGAACGATCCTCTGACGTCCATCGAGCAACTACGGTGAAAATACCGATGTCATGTGCCCTGTCCGGCAATTTAGCACGGTTACGCGGATCATCCGGCATTGGCACATTACTTGCGTGCTCTAGGGTCGCGAGCAATGAAAATTGCTTGTCTTTTAGAGGTTTAACCAGGAAAGGAGCAACCAAATGCGTTATCTTCAGAAGGGCTTTACGCTGATCGAACTGATGATCGTGGTCGCGATCATCGGCATTCTGGCGGCGGTCGCGCTGCCAGCGTACCAGGACTACACCGTCCGGGCGAAGATGTCCGAGGTGATCCTGGCGATGAGTGCATGTCGCACGACCATTACCGAGGTGTATCAGACCGGCGGCACGCCGCCCTTGGCGGACCAGTGGGGCTGCGGCGAGTTGCTCGGTGGCGGCACTCCCATTGTTACGAAGTACGTGGCGGGTCTGGCCACCGACGTCAACGGCAAGATAACGGCGACGATCCAGAACATCAACTCTGACGTCAACACCAAGGCCGTGACGCTGACCCCGATGGCGAATCCTGGGAATGCGCCGGCGACCACGGCCGCCAACATGGGCGCGGGCATCTTCGGCTGGATATGCGGCAGCGCGGGCACCACCATGGACAAGAAGTACCTGCCGGGTTCCTGCCGCGGGCAGTAATAGCAATCTAGTAGTGAAAAAGAGGTACCCTTCGGGGTACCTCTTTTTTTCCCTGATTCCATGCGCGCGCTCGCGAGCGCCTTGAGCCGGTTCCCGGTGCTGGCCGGCATCGGTCTCATCGTCGGCCTCGCCAGCAGCCTCTACCTGCCGTTCCTCGCCAATCCGCCGGTCTTCGACGACTTCGGATTCTTCTCGGGGCGGCTGTTTTCGTATTACGCGATGCACCCGTTCGGCCTCGAGCTGAGAGTCCCTCCGTACTTCTCCCTCGCCATCGTCCAGGTCATTTGGGGAAGTATGGAGGCCCACCGCATTCTGGGCCTCGCGTTCCATATTACCTGCTCGCTGGCGCTCTACAGGCTGATCTTTGATCTTCAGCAGTACGCGGCCCGGCGCGCCGGCGCGCCACCGGGGGCGGGCCTTCAGGCGCACGCGCCGGCGTTCATCGCCGCGGCCGTATTCGCGATCCATCCCGTAGCCGTGTACGGCGCCGGCTACCTGATCCAGCGCATGTCGGTGTTCGCGACGCTGTTCTCTCTCATCTCGATCGTCCTGTATGTGCGCGGACTCGCGCGCCGCAGCCACGCCGACGCGGTGTCCGCCGCGCTGATCTACTCGGTCGCGGTGCTGTCCAGGGAAAACGCGGTGCTGCTGCCGGCTGCGGCCGTGGCCGCCGGGCTGATCGTGGCGGTGGAACGGCGTTTCGCGCTCCGCCACGCGGTCCTCTATCTCGCTTGCTGCGCGCCGGCCGCCGCGCTCGTGACCCTGCTGGTCAAGGGGAAGATCGGCGCGACCTACGAGCCGGATTTCGGGGTGGTAGCGGCGCAAATCGCGAGGACCGGCACGCCCGCGGTACTGGAGTCGCCTTGGCTGGAAAGCGCCGTGACGCAGGCGGGGCTGTTCTTCCGCTATCTCGCGCTGTGGATGTTCCCCGATACCGGCGCCATGTCCATCGACCTTCGAATCAATTTCGCCGGCGCCTGGTCGCCCGTGGTGGCGCTGCTCGCCGTGGCGGGATTTGTCGGTTACGGCCTGCTCGGCCTGTACCTCATGCGCAGGGAAGGGCTGGCGCGCGTAGCGGGATTTGGCCTGCTTTTTCCGTGGCTCCTGTTCCTCACCGAATTCACGACGATCCGCTTCCAGGAGCCGTTCGTCCTCTACCGCAGCTATTTGTGGGCGCCGGGCTTGATGGTGCTGTTCGCCTCCGGACTCGCCCGCGTGCCCGGTCGCGTCGCCATCGCGCTCGCGCTTCTGGTACTACCGCTCCTTTTCTACCAGGGCCATCACCGGTTGCGCACGTTTTCCAGCAGCCTCGCGCTGTGGGAGGATGCCGTCGCGAAACTGCCGCGGCAGGCCGTTCCGGGGGGCTCGCGAACGCTCTACAACCTGGGCCGGGAATATCTCTACAGGGATCGCGCCGACCTGGCGATCGCAGTCGCCGAGCGGTGCCTCGCGGAGTACCCCGAAACCTATGACTGCCATATGGCGCGCGCCTCGATCCATCTTCACCAGGAGGAATACTGGCAGGCCATACCGCACCTCGCTCGCGCCATCTTTCTGCGCCCGGAATCCGGCACCGCGCGCCATCATCTCGGGGTCGCGTTGGAGAACTTGGGCTGCCAGGACGAGGCAAGAGTGCAGTACCGGCTCGCCACCAAGCTGCGGTTTCCGGGCGCTGCCCACCGCCTGAGCCGCCTGGACTCTCCCGGCAGCGGACTTCTGCCGCCGATCAAGCCGAAACCGCGCACCGACGCGTGCGACAAGCCATTGCCTGAAGGCGCGGCGCCGCCGCGGGGTTGAGCGGCGTCTCCTCGAGGCGCGCCTGGTCAGTCAGTTCAGATTGGCGACGTAAATCACGT
>JBGQGU010000314.1:0-4574 GCA_041497655.1 Gammaproteobacteria bacterium | reverse complement strand
CCCGTTTTGATTGATTGTGTCCAGCCAGTACGTGATTTCCTCGAGCGCCTTGGCGGCATCGTTCGCCGGCAGCCCATCGATGATCTGACGCGCCTGCTTGGCGTCAGACATGGGATGGTCGACCTTACCGCCCAGCCACTTGATTGCCATGCGCTCCCCTGAAATCGCGGCGTCGCGCCGTATGATCGATCCTGATTTGGATCGGAAGATTGTAGTGTAACCTCCCGGACGGGACCAGCGCTGGCGCCGGTTCCAGGTTCCGGGCCGGAATCAGCTTGCCTGCTTCACCACCTTGAACTTCGCCCAGTCGAAGTCATCGCAGTCCTCGATCAGGCTCACGGGCATCAGCAGATAGGACTTGTCGCGCACCGTCATGTCGAGGCTGTCGCGGCCGTTGAAGAGACCGCCGCGCATCAAGACGCCAATCTCGCCCCGGCTGTCGGGCCCGGTGGAAAGCAGGATTACCGGCTCCGTTTCGCGGTCGGCGTCTGTGAAGGACATCGTCCGGGACATGGAGATCTTGACCGGGATCGCGGTCGTCGTCAGGAGCTGGATCCCGACGTGCCGCTGCTGCCGCTCGTCGACCACGATGCGGCGGATCAGTCCAACGCCCCAGTACTTGACGGTTTCGCTCCGCACCCCGATCAGCATGCCGACCTTGATCCAGTCGCTCTTCATGCCCGGAATGATTGCGCCGTAACCGCCGTCGCTCGCGTTTTCCACAATCCAGCTTTCCGCGGACTGCGCGGACTGATCCTGGCTGAAGTCGAGCGTGTCACTGCTGACGGGATTGAGTGCGCCGATGATCTCGGCGAGTCCCGGCACCACCGTGATGCGACCGGCACTCAGGCGCCGCTCCGAGCTGCGCGCCGGCGGCTGGTCCGGCCACTGCTGGGTGAGATGCTTGAGCACCCCGACCACGAGTTCCTTCTCGTAGTCGCTGCCGAGATTGACATCCGTCGGGATGCCGCCCCTCTCCAGTATCAGTCCTGTCAGTCGATTGAGGCCGGCAAATCCCTCGCCGGCGCCGAAGAAACGCAGGGTCGCAGTCGGCGCCACGCCCTTGAACAGCCGCACCGGCGCCTTGGGCACCGCGAGATCGAAACAATGGGTGCAACCTTCCGGCTGGGTCGAAAGCCGGAACGTGTCCGCAAAATGCGCTACCGTCCGCTCGGCGATCTCCTGGCGGAGCGGCAACAGGCCCTCGGGCGATGAAGCGGAGAACATCATCGCCTTGAGGAACTCGCGCTTCACCGTACTCTCACCGTGTGCGCCGGGGTAGACAGCGATCACACTGCCGGCAAATCCCTTCTGTTCCGAGTTCTGATAGAGGCGAGCCAGTGCCGCCCACACGCGCGATTCCACCGGACCGTAGCGCAGCAGCCTCCATTTGAGCTGAAGAGTGAGCGCGCGCAGCGCGCGCGCCACGATCACCGGCAAGCTTTTTCTGATGGCGGTAGCGCCGCTTGCCCCGCTGTCGTGCTGATCAAGGCACAGAATGTAGGCGTCTGTAAGCTGCTGCCAGAAGCCGAACACGGCGTTCCACAGCCGATTCTCATGGAATTTCTGCTGCCGCGGCGTCGAGAGATAATCCTGCGAGAGCTTGCGCACGCGGATCTTCGCGGCGGCATCGAGAAGACCGACGTTCTCGAAGCGCAGGTCGAGCTTGAAACCCACCGTGCGCGTGAGCGAATCCAGCCATTCCGTGATTTCCTGAAGCGCCTTGGCGGCATCGTTCGCCGGCAGCTCGTCGATGATCTGACGCGCCTGCTTGGCGTCGGCCATGGGGTGGTCAACCTTACTGCCGCCTAGCCATCCGATCGCCATGATGCCCCCCTGACGCGCCGCCCGTCATGCGCTCTGTTGCTTGACTTTGAACCTGGCCCAGTAGAAATCCTCGCCGGTTTCGATGATACGCGACAGCACGAGCTGGTAATTCCTGTTTTGCAACGTCATCTCGAGGCTATCGCGGCCGTTGAATATGCCCTCACGCAGCAACATGTCGACTTCGCCCCGGGCGTCGGGCTTGACGGACAGCAGTATCGCCGGTTCCTCCCGGAGGTCGAAATTGAGGGAGGACATTGTGTTGGCTTTCGAGATCCTGACCGGGATTGCGGTCTTCGTCAGGACCTGGATGCCGACCCGCCGCTGTTGATGGGCATCGCGCGTGATGCGCCGGATCAGGCCGATACCCACGTAATTCGAGGTCTCGCCCTTCATTCCGATCAGCGCGCCGACCCTGACCCAGTCGATCTTCTGGGGCGGCACGATCGCGCCGCAGCCGCTATCGCTCACGTTTTCGACGATCCAGCTCTCGGCAGTCTGGTTCTGGCTCAAGTCGGGACTGTTGCGGGTGGAAGGCTCGAGCGCCCCGAACACCTGATCCACTCCGGGCACGACCGTGAGGCGGGCGGCGGTCGGTCGGCGCTCGGAGCCGCGCGCAGGCGCCTTGTCAGACCAGTATCGGGCGAGGTGCCTCAACACGCCGATGACGTCTTTCTTGTGATAGCTTCCCCCGAGGCTGAAGTCCTGCGGGACGCCGTCTTTCGCCGCGATCTGCTCTGCGAGCCGGTCGATCCGGGCCAGAGCCTCTCCTGCGCCGAAGAACACCAGCGTGGCCGGCGCCACCCCCTGTATCAGGCGCGCCGGCGACCTCGGCGCCGCCAGATCGAAACTATGGGTGCAGCCATCCGGCTGCGCGGACAGCGCGAACGACTCCACGAAATGCGCCACCGCGCGCTCGGCGATCTGCTGCTTGACCGGCGGCAGGCCGTCAAGCGATGAGGCGGGAAGCATAAGCGCCTTGAGGAACTCGCGCTTCACGTTGCTGTTGCCGTGCGGGCCGGGATAGACCGCGATCGCCTGATCGGTTATCCCCTTCTCCTCAGCAAGGCGGTACAGCAGCGCGAGATGGGCCCAGATCCGCTTTTCGACGAGCCCGTACCGCAGCAGGATCCACTTCAGTTGCAGAGCCAGCGAGCGCAGCGCGCGCGCCACGAGAGCCGGCAGGACCCTCTGGACAGCGGAGGAGCCGTCGAATCCGCCCACGCATTCCTTGATGCACCGGACATAGGCATCGCCGAGCTCCTTGCAGAAACCGAACTCGGCGTTCCACAGCCGGTTTTCCAGGAACTTCTGCACGCGCGGTGTAGAGAGATACTCCTGCGTGAGCTCCCGCTGGTGACGCGCTGCCGCGCCGTCGAGGAGATCCACGTTTTCATAACGCCGGTCGACCTTGAAACCGTCGGTTCGATTGAGCGATTCGAGCCACTCGGTGATCACCTCGAGCGCCTTGGCCGCGTCCTTGGCCGGCAGCTCGCCAACGATCTGGCGCGCCTGCACGGGGTTGGCCATCGGGTGGTCAACTTTGCTGCCGCCCAGCCACTTGAGTGCCATGCTCTTACCTTAACTGCGTCGCCCAAACGGAATTATTGCGGGAAAGAGATTGTAGTGTACTGCCGCAACGCGCAAAAGCGCGATTCGCGAGGCGTGATCCGGTCCCTCACTCCCCGTACTCCAAGGCTGCGGCGCGCAGCCTCTGACAGGCGATCGGCACGTATTGAACTCGACGGTGTCGGCTGCCTTGCGCGTCTCCACGGTCGCATCCCGCAAGCGGGTCCCTGCTCCACGTTCCGCCGATCCCTGCTCCGCGCTTCGGTGCGCCCTCCTTGGGTCGGATCCCCGGCAAAGCTGGGACGGCTCTTCCGCCCTCCGACGCGCTACGTCTCGACCTCGAGTGCTGCGCGCCTTCCGCGCGCGACGTCGAGGCCGGAGAGTATGGCGATACCGATGACGAAGAAGACGCCGGTCATCAGCATCGCGACGCGGTGATTCCCGAGCGTGATCCACGTGACGAGGCCGTAGGTCACGGGCCCGAGGATCGCCGACAGCTTCACGGCGAGCCCCCACAAGCCGAAGAACTCGGCCGTGCGCGCGGGCGGGCTGAGGTAACCGACCAGCGCGCGGCCGGCCGACTGGCTGGAGCCGAGGCAGATCCCGACCAGGTTGGCGATGACCCAGAATATCGTCGCGCTCTCGGCCGTCCACGCCAGGACCACAGCGATCAACCAGCCGATCAACGTTATCACCAGGGTTCTCACGTGCCCGATCCGGTCCTGGACGTGCCCGAAGGCGAAGGCGCCCGCTGCCGCGGTGACGTTCACCACCAGGATCAGGGTGATCGTGTCGCGCGTGGCGAAACCCATGACCTCCTGCGCGTACACCGCAGCAAGCGCGATCACGGTCTGGATGCCCGCCTGGTAGAACACCACGCAGATCAGGAACCGCCACAGATCCGCAAAGCGGCGTGCATGACCGAGCGTTTCTGCGACCCGCGCGAACGCGCTGCCCACGAATCCGCCGGCAACGCCTACTGGTTGGGCACGTTCCCGCAAAAAAATGAACGTGGGCAGGCTCGCGATGGCAAACAGGGCGGCGGTGATCAGCATGGTGACGGGCACGAATTCAGTGGCAGTCGCCCCCAGCGCCTGCGCGTGGGTTACGTAGGCAAGACACGCTCCGAGTGCGACCAGCCCGCCGCAATAGCCCAGGCTCCAGCCCCATCCGGACACCCT
>JBGQGU010000313.1:0-4580 GCA_041497655.1 Gammaproteobacteria bacterium | reverse complement strand
GGTGATCGCGCGCGCCAGCTTCTGCGGCGCCTGGATCTCGGTGAGATAGGTGCCGAGCAGCGAAGAGCTCGCCACCAGCAGCATCACCACCGCGGTCTGCACGCCGCCTTCGATCATCGTGGCCTTGAGGTGCTCCAGGTCCAACTCGCGGTAGATCACCAGGCCGATGAACAGTGCCGCCACGACCGCCAGCGCGGCGCCTTCCGTCGCGGTCACCACGCCGCCAAAGATCGCGCCGAGAATGATGAGCGGCAGCGTGAACGCCCAGAACGCCTCCTTGAAAGTCTTCCAGATGCGCGGCCACTGGAACGCTTGCTCGACCGGCAGGTTTAAGCGGCGCGCGAACCAGTACGCCATGCCCATCAGGCCGAAGCCACCCAAAACGCCTGGAATGATGCCCGCGACAAAGAGCTGCACCACGGAGGTCTCGGCCATCACCGCGTAGAGGATCATTGGGATCGAGGGTGGGATGATCACCGCGAGCGTCGCGGCGGAGGACATCACCGCCGCAGCCACCGCCTTGGGATAGCCTTTGCTTTTCATCGCCGGGATCAGGATCGAGCCCAAGGCGGAAACGTCCGCCACCGCCGAGCCCGAGATCTCCGCGAAGAACATCGAGGCGCCGATCGAAACCATCGCCAGCCCGCCGCGGATGAACCCGAGGACGGCCGAGGCGAAGGCGATGAGGCGCCGCGAGATGCCGGACGCGTTCATGATGGCGCCGGCGAGGATGAAGAGCGGGATGGCGATCAGCGGGAAGTTGGTGGCGCCGTTGTAAAGCACCACGTGGAGATTGGGGAGCGAGGACAGGCCCTGGGTGGTCACCATGGCGACCACTGCCACGATGCCGAGCGCGACTGCGATCGGCACGTCGATGACGACCAGAGCGAGCACACACACGAAGAGCAGCAGCATCTCCATCAGTGCGTGACCTCCTTGGCCGCCGCCTCCGCCGCGTCGCCGGATGGGCGCTCCCTGCGCGCGGCGACGAGCACCTGCGGCAGCGTGAAGAGCTCCGCCGCGATGATCAGGACCGCGCTGATGGGCAATACTGACTGCACGTAGCTCACCGGGATCCAGGGCAGGCTCACCAGGCTGTCGGTCGCGAGCACCTCCATGACGGAATACCCGACCCACGCGACCAGCGCGAAAAAGGCGATGACGAGCGCATCCGCAATTAGACGCAACGCGACCCGTGCGTTCGGCGGCATCATTGCCACCACCTCGGGACAGCCAATGTGGGCGCGCTTCGCCGCGGCGAGGGCCGAGCCGTAGAAGGTCAGCCACGCGAGCAGGATCGAGGCGACCTCGTCGTACCACACCAGCGAGCGGCCGGCCGAGCGGAAGATGACGCCGACGGTGACCTCGGCGGCCAGCGCCGTCATCAGGAGGATGACTACGGCCTCAAGGAACTTCTCGTAGGCACTGCGTACGCGGGCAAGCATCACTGGCTTCCGTGACCGCTGACCGGTCCCGTCAGGGATGAGGGATGAGGGATGGAGTGTCGAGGAATGAGTGTCGAGGGAAGAAGCTAGAACAGCTCAAGAATGTGATTCCACTCGACACCCGACACTCGTCACTTCGCGAGAGCCAGCGCCTTGTCGATGAGCTCCTTGGAGCCCTTCACTTCGAGGCCAAACTCATGGTACACGCCCGCGCTCGCCCGCACGAAGGCGGACTTGTCCGCCTCGTTCACCTGCACCCCGGCGGCCTTGATCTTGGCGAGCAGCTCGCCCTCGTCCTTTTCCGCGATCGCGTAGACGAACTTCTGCAGCTCCTTGCCCGTGTCCTCGAGCACCTTGCGCACGTCCGCGGGGAGCGTCGCCCATTTCTTCGAGCCCACCGTTAAATAGGCGGGCGTGTAGACGTGGCCGGTGAGCGAGAGGTATTTCTGCACTTCCTGGAACTTGGCGCTGACGATCTGCGAGAAGGGATTTTCCTGCCCGTCCATCACGCCGGTCTGCAGCGCGGTGAACACTTCCGAGAACTTCATCGGGCTGGGATTGGCGCCGTAGGCCTGGAACATCTTCACGCGCCACTTGCCTTCCGGGACGCGCAGCTTGATGTCGTTGAGATCGCCCGGCACCTTGATCGGGCGCCGGTTGTTGGTGATGTGGCGGTAGCCGTTCTCCCACACCGCGAGCACCTTGAGGCCCTTCTTTTCCACCTCCGGGGCGAGCCGCGGCCAGAACACCTCCTTCTCGATGGCGTTCATGTGCTTGCGGTCCTTCACCAGGTACGGCATCTCGAAGATGCCGAAGAGGTCGGACTCCGAAGACATCACGGTGGAAGGCACGGCCAGGTCCACGGTGCCGAGCTTCAACTTCTGCAGCAGCTCCTTGTCGCCGCCCAACTGGCTCGAGCCGAACACCACGACCTTCGCTTTGCCGCCGAGCTTCTCGTTCACGCGCTTGGCGTACTCCTCCGACGATTTCGCGAACAGCGAGCCGGGTTCGCCCACGTGGCCGAGCTTGAGCTCGACCTGCGCCAAGCCGGTGCCCGCGAACAGCGCCCCCGTGATCAGAACCCACAGTTTGATGAGCTTCATGTTTTCCTCCTTTTTTGATGGTGAAGCCGGCGCGCGCAGCTACTCGCTGCGCACGTTGGCGGCCTTGATTACCTTACCCCATTTTTCCATTTCACTGCTTATGTAGGCGAGAAACGCTTCCGGCGAGCCGGCGGCGATGTCGTTGCCCATGCCCGCAATGGCGTTGCGCACATCCGGCAACTGCAGGACCTTCACCGTCTCGGCGTTCAGCCGGGCGATCACCGCCCCTGGGGTGCCGGCGCGGGTCACTATACCTTGCCACGAGTTCGATTCAAACCCCGGTAAGCCGGACTCGGCTACCGTCGGCGCCCCGGGCAGGGCGGGGGAGCGCATCTGCGTCGTCACCGTCAGCGCCCGCAGCCGCCCGCTTTTTACATGCGGCACCGCGGTGTTCACGTTGTTGAACATCACCGCGGCGTGCCCGGCGATCAGGTCGGTCGCGGCCGGCGCGCCGCCCCTGTACGGCACGTGCACCATCTTTCTCATTGCGGCGGTATCTTCGCGGCCCGCACCACCTTCGTCCATTTCGCGGTCTCGGACTTGAGGTAGGTGGAATAGTGCGCGGCGGTCGAGGGAACGGGGTCCATTCCCTGGGCGAGCAACCGCTGCCGGTAGTCCGGGGCGTTGAGCACGGCAACCGTCGTCTGGTTGAGCTTGTCGGTGATCGCGCGCGGCATTCCTGCGGGCGCGAGCAGGCCATACCACGTGCTGTATTCGTAGCCGGGCACGCCCGACTCCGCGACCGTCGGCACCTCGGCCAAAGTCGGGGCACGCTTCGCGCTCGTCACCGCGTAGGCGCGCAGCCGCTCGGCCTTCACGTGCGGCAGCGCCGAGGCGAACGTCGAGAAAAACACCGAGATCTGGTTGCCGAGCAGCGCCGTCAACGCGGGCCCCGTGCCTTTGTACGGCACGTGCACGAGGTCGATGTTCTGCGACATCATCAGCATTTCCATCGCGAGGTGCGTGCCGGCGCCGGTTCCGGCGGAGGCGTAGGTGAGCTTGCCGGGCTGCGAGCGCGCGAGCGCAATGAATTCCTTGAACGACTTTGCCGGCAGCGACGGGTGCGCCACCAGGATGTTCGGCTGGTCGGTGACCAGCGAGATCGGGATGAAGTCGCGCAGCGTGTCGTATGGCAGCTTCTTGTAGATTGCGGCGTTGAACGCCATGCTGATGTTGCCGAGCAGCAGCGTGTAGCCGTCGGGAGCTGACCTGGCCACGATTTCGCAGCCGAGCACGCTGCCCGCGCCGGGGCGGTTGTCCACGACCACCGTCTGGTGGTAGGCCTGGGTCAGGCCTTCCGCGAGGATGCGCGCGCTGATGTCGGTGCCGCCCCCGGGCGCGAACGGCGCCACGAGGCGGATCGGCTTGGTCGGGTATTGCTGTGCGCCAGCGGAGACGGCCGCAAGCAACGCCGCTGCGCACAGCAAAAGGCGTGAATTGTGAATCGTGATTTGTGATTCGACCATTTTCTCCTCGTATATGCGTGAAGAATGTGTGCTGAACTGATTGCTGTTAGAAGGAATGCTTCATGTCTTTACGCGTGGTCGATTCACGACTCACGAATCACGACTCACGCTCTTCGGGTGTCAGTCGACGCTGACACCCGCGGCCCGCGCTTTCTCAACGAGAAAGTCGCGGGCCGAGAGCATGTCGCCGAGCGAGCCGAAGGCGTTGGTGTAATGGCCCTTGTAGCCCTTGCCCTCGATCAACTTGAACATCTGGCCGAAGTCGAGATTGCCGGTGCCCGGCTTGAGGTGTATTTCGTGGCCGTTGCGGTAGCAATCGGCGAGCCGCACTTCGCCCACCCGCTTGAAGTCGAGTGCCGCGACGAACCCCTCGATCCCTTCCGGCACGAGGTGCGCGTGGTTGGCGGTGAACGAGAGCTTGAAGACGGGCGACTGGATGTCCCAGTAGTACTGCCATTCCTCGACGGTATGCGCGAGGTAGTGCACCTCGGCGTCTTCCGGCTCCTTGTTGAGGTTCTCGAGCAGGACCAGCGCCTTCTTTTTCTCGGCGTGGGCGACGACGCGCT
>JBGQGU010000312.1:0-4586 GCA_041497655.1 Gammaproteobacteria bacterium | reverse complement strand
GTACTCGGGGCTCGACCTCTCCCCGGCCAGCATCCGCAACGTGATGGCCGATCTCGAGGAGATGGGTTTCATCGCGAGCCCCCACACCTCGGCGGGACGGGTGCCCACCGCGCGCGGCTACCGCTTCTTCGTGGACACGCTGTTGACGATCAAGCCGCTCGATACCGTCGAGATCAGCCAGCTCGAGGGGCAGCTTCACGCGGAGAGCACGCAGAAACTCGTGGTCTCGGCTTCGCAACTCCTGTCCGACCTGACGCATTTCGCGGGCGTCGTGATGACGCCGCGGCACAGCGCCGGCTTCCGCCACATCGAGTTCCTGGAACTCTCGGACACGCGCATCCTGCTGATACTCGTCACGCCCGAGGGCGACGTCCAGAACCGGATCTTGCTGACCGAGAAGCGCTACACGCCCTCGGAGCTCATCGAAGCGGCGAATATTCTCAACCAGCATTATGCCGGGCTCACCTTCGAGGAGATCCGGCACCGCATACGCGAGGAGCTGAAGCAGCTCACCGCGAACATGACGCGCCTCATGACGGCGGCGCTGGAGGCCGGCAGCCAGGCCGTCAGCGAATCATCCGAGGAAGTCGTGATCTCGGGCGAGAGCAATCTTCTCGACTCGCAGGACCTCTCCTCCAACATGGTGAACCTGAGGAAGCTGTTCGAGCTGTTCGACCGCAGGACGGGGCTCCTCCAGCTGCTCGAAATCTCGAACCGGGCGCAGGGTGTCCAGATCTTCATCGGCGGCGAGGCCGGCGTGGCGCCGCTCGATGAATGCAGCGTGATCACCGCGCCCTACGAGGTCGACGGCCGGATCGTGGGCACCGTGGGCGTGATCGGCCCGACCCGCATGGCCTACGAGCGCGTCATTCCCATCGTGGACATCACGGCCAAGCTGCTCTCCAGCTTGCTGGCGCAGCGCTGAGTTCCACGTTCCAAGTTCCACGTTCCAGGTTCCAGGTTCCAAGTTCAAACCTCAGAATGTCCTGCTGCGATGGCCTCGTCAGGCCCGGTTCTCTAAACCTTGAACTTTGAACCTTGAACCCGGAACCGCTTTACACGCACGGTACCCAGCCGAGGATCGGGGTCTTATTGATCAACCTCGGCACGCCGGAAGCGCCGACGGTGGCGGCGGTGCGCGCGTACCTGAGGGAGTTCCTGTCGGATTCGCGGGTGATCGAGATCCCCCGTTTCATCTGGTGGCCGATCCTGCATCTGTTCGTCCTCACCACCCGCCCCAAGGCTTCCGCGCGACGCTACGCCCAGGTCTGGATGAGCGAAGGCTCGCCGCTCCGGGTCCACACCGAGCGCCAGGTGACGCTGCTGCGCGGCTACCTCGGCGACCGCGCGAAGCACCTGCCGCTCATCGTGGATTACGCGATGCGCTACGGCACGCCCTCGATCCCGGACAAGTTGCGCGAGATGAATACGCTCAATTGCAACCGCGTCCTGCTCGTGCCGCTCTACCCGCAGTACTCGGCGAGCGCCACGGCCACCGCCTTCGACGCCGCCTTCCGCTGCCTGCAGGGCCTGCGCAACCAGCCGTCGGTGCGGACGGTGCGGAGCTTTCACGATCACGCGGGCTACATCGCGGCGCTCGCCCGGAGCGCGCGCGACTATTGGGCGAAGAACGGGCGGCCCGACCTGCTGCTGGTGAGCTTCCACGGTGCGCCGCGCGCAACGCTCGACAAGGGCGACCCCTACCATTGCGAATGCCAGACCACCGCGCGGCTGCTGGCGGAAGCGCTGGAACTGCGGGAGGAGCAATACCGTGTCACGTTCCAATCGCGCTTCGGCGGCGCCGAGTGGTTCAAGCCGTACACCGCCAGCACGCTCGAAGAGCTCGGCAAGGGCAAGACCGGGCGGGTGGACGTCATCTGCCCGGGCTTCGTGAGCGACTGCCTGGAGACGCTCGAGGAGATCGCGATCGAAGGGAAGAGCGTCTACCTCAATTCTGGCGGGCGCGAATTTCACTTCATCCCGTGCCTCAACGAGCGCGACGACTGGGTGCAGGCGCTCGCCGAGATCGTGGCCGGCAACCTGCTCGGCTGGAGCGACAGCGCGACGCACGAGACGCTGGAGATGTCCCGCCTGCGCGCCCTCCAGATGGGCGCCAAGAGCTGAAAAGCGAGACTCGGGACCAGTCCATTCAAAGTTCATTTACATCAATCGCTTAGGCGATTGATGTGGCTCTTGAAATGGGCGGGTCAGGCCCAACCTTTAAACGGTTAGCGCGGAGAGGAAGATGCAGGAAACACCCGAAGCCACTAATAGCGCGAATGAAACTCCGGCCGGAGAGCTCGCCGCTCCCGATTCGCAAGCCGCTCAACAGAAATCTCAACAGCCAACCGCACAAGAACCCGCCCTCGGGATGGCGGCGAGCCTCGAGGAGCGGCTGAAACAGGCGGAGCTCGCCGCCGCGGAGCATCACGATGCTTGGTTGCGGGCCAAGGCCGAGGCCGACAACATCCGCAAGCGCGCGCGGGGCGAGATCGCCAGCGCGCACAAGTTCGCCGTGGAGGGCTTCGCTTCCGAGTTGCTCGCGGTGAAGGACAGCCTGGAGGCGGCGCTTGCCGCCGAGAACGCGTCGGTGGAGAGCATGAGGAGCGGCGTCGAGTTGACCTTGAAGCAGCTTGCCGGCGTGTTCGAACGCTTCAACCTCGCCGAGATCAATCCCGTGGGGCAAATATTCGATCCGCACCGGCACCAGGCGATCAGCGCGGTGGAAGCGGAGGCCGAGCCCAACACGGTCGTCCAGGTGCTGCAGAAAGGCTATCTCCTTCACGACCGGGTGATCCGTCCCGCGCTGGTCCTGGTGGCGAAGGCCCGGAGCGGGAACGCCTAGCAGCCTGTCGGACTTGACGCCGCGACAGGCTGCTAAAGGAGTTTGTCGGCCCTAAATTCGACAAACTCCTCGCCATTGAATCCTCAGAACTGACCCCCATATCGGGGATATGACGAATACTGCAGAAAAACCAACGAGGTAGAACATGGGCAAGATCATCGGCATCGACCTGGGAACGACCAACTCGTGCGTGGCCGTGATGGAGAACGGGCAGCCCAAGGTGATCGAGAATTCCGAGGGCGCGCGCACCACCCCATCCATCGTGGCCTACATGGAGGACGGCGAAATCCTGACCGGCGCACCGGCGAAGCGCCAGGCGGTCACCAATCCCAAGAACACTCTCTACGCGGTCAAGCGGCTGATCGGCCGGCGTTTCGCCGACGCCGAAGTGCAGAAGTCGATCAAGGTGGTGCCGTTCAAGATAATGGAGGCCACCAACAAGGACGCCTGGGTCGAAGTGCGCGGCAAGAAAATGGCACCGCCCGAAATCTCGGCCCAGGTGCTGATCAAGATGAAGAAGACCGCCGAGGACTACCTCGGCGAATCGGTCTCCGAGGCGGTGATCACGGTGCCCGCCTACTTCAACGACTCGCAGCGCCAGGCAACCAAGGACGCCGGCCGCATCGCGGGCCTGGACGTCAAGCGCATCATCAACGAGCCGACCGCGGCGGCGCTCGCGTTCGGACTCGACAAGCAGGAAAAGAAGGACCGCAAGATCGCGGTCTACGACCTCGGCGGCGGTACCTTCGACATCTCGATCATCGAGATCGCGGACGTCGAGGGCGAGAAGCAGTTCGAGGTGCTCTCCACCAACGGCGACACCTTCCTCGGCGGCGAGGATTTCGACCAGCGCCTGATCGAATACGTGTGCGACGAGTTCAAGAAGGAGAGCGGCATCGACCTGCGCAAGGACATGCTCGCGCTGCAGCGGCTGAAGGACGCCGCGGAGAAGGCCAAGATCGAGCTCTCTTCCGGCGCGCAGACCGAGATCAACCTGCCCTACATCACCGCCGACCAGTCGGGACCCAAGCACCTGGCGATCAAGGTAACGCGCGCCAAGTTCGAGAGCCTGGTCGAGGAACTGATCGAGAGAACCATCGAGCCATGCCGCACCGCGATCAAGGACGCCGGCGTCAAGACGGGCGACATTTCAGATGTGATCCTGGTCGGCGGGCAGACCCGCATGCCGAAGGTGCAGGACCGGGTCAAGGAGTTCTTCGGCAAGGAGCCGAGGAAGGACGTCAATCCCGACGAAGCGGTAGCGGTCGGCGCCGGAATCCAGGCCGGCGTGCTGAAGGGCGATGTCAAGGACGTGCTGCTGCTCGACGTCACGCCCCTCTCGCTCGGCATCGAGACACTCGGCAGCGTGATGACCAAGCTGATCCAGAAGAACACCACCATCCCGACCAAGGCGCAGCAGGTGTTCTCGACCGCGGAAGACAGCCAGACCGCGGTCACGATCCACGTGCTCCAGGGGGAGCGCGAGATGGCGCGCGGCAACAAGAGCCTCGGCCAGTTCAACCTGACCGACATTCCGCCCGCGCCGCGCGGCATGCCCCAGATCGAGGTCACCTTCGACATCGACGCGAACGGAATCCTGCACGTCTCCGCCAAGGACAAGGCGACCGGCAAGGAAAACAAGATCAAGATCCAGGCGAGCTCGGGCCTCACCGAGCAGGAAATCCAGCGCATGGTGAAGGACGCCGAGGAGAACGCCGAAGAGGACCGCAAGGCGCACGAG
>JBGQGU010000311.1:0-4586 GCA_041497655.1 Gammaproteobacteria bacterium | reverse complement strand
GGCTACGACCTCGACATCCTGTGTCGCGCGAAGGCAGTGGCGAAGGTGCGGGCCGGCATCGTCGCCATGGAGGGCAACTTCGGGCTGGCTCCGTGGTACCGCAGGGCGATCGAACGCAAGGAAGCCGCGCTCGAAGAGCACGCCTGAATGACCCTCGTCGCCGGGCTGCGTGCAGCCGCATACGGGGTCCCCTTCCAGCCGGTCGGCGGCGTGCACGGCAGCGATCTGGCGGCGTTGAACGGCTGGCGCAAGATCCAGGATCCTTACGGCTCGGGGCAGGAAGTCTACGTCATCCCCGCCATTTCCCCCGACGTCGCGGTCATCCACGCCAATGAGGTGGACGAGCACGGCAATGCGCGCGTGCTGGGCTCCCCGTTCTGGGACCATCCGTTGACGCGCGCGGCCAAGCGCGTGCTCGTCACCGCCGAGCGGCTGGTGCCGTCGGAATCGCTCGCAGCGCAGCCGGAACTCACGCTGGTGCCGGGCTTCATGGTGGAAGCCGCCGCAATCGTGCCGCGCGGTGCGTGGCCGGGCTCGATGCATCCGCTCTACGAGGTGGACTACCCGGCGGTCGAGGCCTATTTGCGGGATGAAGAGGGCGTGCTTGAGGCACACCTCGCCTCGGCCCCCGAGCAAAAGCGTGAGTCGTGATTCGTGAGTCGAGAATCGACCTCTCGCCCCCTCACCCCGCGCCCGCGGAGGGCGGAGCAGGTTCCAAGCGTATTGTGCTTGGATGCGACCCCGGAGCGGGATGCAGCGCCGCAACGATCCGCGTTCTTACGTGCGCCTTCACGGTCACATCCCCGGAAACCGGGGCCCCTGCTCCACGTTTCGGCGCACCTCTCCCCCGGCGCGAGGGAGAGGGAAGCCCTGTAATTGCCGAATCACGAATCACGATTCACGAATCACGCCTTTATGAGCAGCGACTGGACTGCCTTCTCCTATATTGTGGTCAATCTCGCGCGGCAGATCAGGCCGAACGAGCTGGCGTTCAGCGGTGTGAACTCGACGCTGGCGATGCTGGCGTGCCTGCTCGCCAAGCACGCCTACGACTTCCATTTCACCTATCTCAACGTTGCCGGTGGCGTCGAGCCCGTGCCAAAGAAGATTCCGCATTCGAGCAGCGACCCGGCGCTGGTCGAAGGCTCGCCGGCGATCTTCGCCAACGAGGACTTTTACGACCTGTGCGCGCGCGGTGCGCTGGACCTCGTGTTTCTGGGCTGCGCCCAGGTGGATGGAGAGGGCCGCACCAACGTCTCCGTCATCGGCGAGTGGAAGAACCCGAGAGTACGGCTGCCGGGCGGCGGCGGCGCGGCGGTGATGATGCCGACGGCGAAGCGCGTCGTAACCTGGCGCACCGAGCACTCCGTCCGCACGCTGGTGGAGAAGCTCGACTTCGTGACCGCCGCGGGCAATCTTCAGGCGGTCGTGACGCCGATCGCGGTCTTCCGGAAACGCGACGGGCGCCTGGCGCTGGAGTCCCGGAACCCGCAGGTCACCCTCGACGAGGTTATCCGGCGCACCGGTTTCAAGTTCGACGCGAGCAGCGCGAAGCTGACTGCGCCGATCACCGCGCGCGAGCAGGCGGCCCTCGAAGGTCTCGATCCGCGGGGTGAATTCGCCGCCGCAGTACGCGCCTGAGCCGGCGTTCCGGAGTTGCCCCAGCGGGCGAATCTGCTGTAGCTTTGTTTGATGTGCATCAAAGACCCCGGCGGGGTGCTACGTAGCATTGGGAGCTTGACCGGCCGGTGACGGGCCGCGCCCGCGGCACCCGGGCGGCCGTTCGGAGGAGCCTGACATGAAGATCTGGTGGCAGAGCAGTACCCCGATCCATCGCCTGCATGATTACCGTTCCACGCTCACCGAGCACCTGGCGAGCGTGAAGCGGCCGGAGACCGTGGTCCACATCAACGGCGTGGACGACGGCTCGATGGATCTTCATTACAACGCCGTCGTCGCCGTCAACAGCTACGGGCCCGGCGGCGTGCTGAACAAGATCATCCAGGCGGCGGACCAGGGCTACGACGCAGTGGCGATCGGCTGCTTCCTCGATCCCGCCATGCAGGAAGCGCGCGAGCTTTTGCCGATCCCCGTCCTGGGACTGGGCGAGGCCTCCATGCTGACGGCCTGCATGTTCGGGCACAAGTTCTCAGGCGTCGCGTTTCACGCCAAGCAGGCGCAGTATTACGACCGCAAGGCGTTCGAATACGGCCTCTCCTCGCGGCACGTGCCATTCGGCAACCTCGGCATCGATTTCAACGAGGTGCAGACCGCGTTCGCGAGCCCCGAGCGTATGACCGGGGCCTTTCTCGGCGAATCACGCCGTCTCGCGGCACAGGGCGCGGAGGTGATCCTCGCCGCCTGCGCCACGGTGAACGCCATCATCCGCAGGGAAAAGATCCAGGAAGTGGACGGCACCCTCGTCATGGACTGCAATGCCGTATTGCTGAAGCTGACGGAAGCGATGGTTGAACTCGCAAGCTGCGCCGGCTTGCGCGCGAGCCAGCGGCTGCTCTACCAGCGCCCGGATCGCAGTGCGCTGGGCGAATGGATGCGAATCTATAACTTTCGCTCGAGTCCGCAGCTGAAGCCCTAGCAGTGTGTCGGACTTTGGGATCCGGACCAGGTTTCGTGAACCATCCGCGTCATGATCTCCGGTGTCCGCGGACGACACACTGCTAAATGGAACAATAGATTGAAAGGGATAGTAGTCATAAGGAGTTTGTCGGGCCAAAATTCGACAAACTCCTAGCTGCTATCATCCCGGCAGCACCCGTCCGGAGGAGGCCCGATTTGAAGCTTGTACGAACCGCCTTGTTCGCGCCCGGCAGCAAGGAGCGAGTGATGGCAAAGGCGCTCGAGAGCGGCGCCCACGCCGTGATTCTGGATCTCGAGGATTCGGTGCCGATCGCGGCCAAGGCGGAGGCGCGCGCGCTGGTGGCGAGGGCGATTGACGGCGCGGCCGCGCTGCCCGCCGCCTCACGCCCCATGGTTACGGTGCGCACCAACAGCGCCGCGACCGGCCTGCTCGCCGACGATCTCGCGGTGGTGGTACGCCCTGGGCTGGACGCGATCTTCCTGCCCAAGGTGGAGACGGTCGAGGAGATGACGGGCACGGCGGCCCTCCTCGACCGCCTGGAGACCGCGAAGGGCCTCGCGGCGGGGGCCGTGCGCATCATTCCCATGTTCGAGAGCGCGCGCGGCGTGCTGCGCTGCTTCGAGCTCGCGCGCGCCACGCCGCGCGTCGCCGCCACCTGCATCGGCAGCGCGCGCGACGGCGATCTCCAGACCGACCTCGGCTGCGGCTGGTCGATCGAAGGCACCGAGCTCCTCTACGCGCGCTCCAAGATCCTGCTCGACAGCCGCGCCGCCGGGGTCTACGCGCTCGACGGAGTCTTCAGCGACCTCAACGACGAGGCGGGATTCATCCAGGACTGCGCCCTCTCGGCGCGCCTGGGTTACATCGGGCGCACGGTGATCCACCCCAAGCAGATCGCGCCTGCGCGGCGGGCGTACGCAGTGTCCGAGGCGGATGCCGCCTACTATCGGCGCGTGGTGAGCGAGTTCGAGGCGGTGGAAAAGTCCGGCGCGTCGGCCGCGATCACCGTGGATGGCAAGCTCGTTGATTACGCCATGTACCAGCGGGCGAAGCGCGTGCTGGAGTTGGCGCTCCTCGACGGGATGTGACAGTGGATTTCTCCTTCACACCCGAACAGGAGAGCCTGCGCGGACACGTGCAGGAGCTGCTCCGCGCGGTCTGCCCGCCGGAGTACGCCGAGCGCTGCGACCGCGAGGCGCGCCCGCCGCGCGAAGCGTACGAGGCGCTCGGCAAGCATGGCTGGCTCGGCCTCACCATCCCGGCCGAGCACGGCGGCAGCGGCGGCTCGGCGATCGAGCTCGCGATCCTGCTGGAGGAAACAGGCCGGCATTTCGAGGAGCTCGCAGTGTGGGTGTTCCGCACGCTCACCTACGGCGGCTACGCCGTGTTGCAGCACGGCACGCCCGAGCAGAAGCGGTCCCTGCTGCCCCGCATCGCGCGCGGCGAGCTCTCGTTCTGCTTGGGGCTGACGGAGCCGCAGGCCGGCTCGGACGCCGCGGCGCTCACCACGCGCGCGACGCGGGACGGCGACGGCTATGTCATCAACGGGCAGAAGGTGTTCACGTCGGGCATGGACATCAGCGACTATTGCCTGCTCGCCACCCGCACCGCCACCGGAGAGAAGAAGCAGCACGGCATCACCAATTTCCTGGTGGACACCCGGCTGCCCGGCATCGAGGTGCGCAAGATCGAGACGCTCGGCCATCGCGCGATCGGCACCACCCAGGTGTTCTATACGGACCTCCGGGTGCCGCTCTCGGCGGTGCTCGGAGAGGTTGATCGCGGCTGGGAGGCGGTGGATTCCTATCTCTGGTACGAGCGCCTGTGCCTTTCGGCAGCGCGCACTGGGGCGGCATCCGCGGCCTTCGACTACGCGCTCAACTACGCCAGGACCCGCAAGCAGTTCGGCCGCGCGATCGGGGAATTCCAGGCGATCTCGCACAAGCTCGCCGACATGAAGGTGATGCTCGACCTCTCGCGCATGCTG
>JBGQGU010000310.1:0-4608 GCA_041497655.1 Gammaproteobacteria bacterium | reverse complement strand
GACCGCCTGCCTCCGTGCAATGACGCCTGTCCCGCCGGCGAGAACATCCAGGGCTGGCTGTATCAGGCCGAGTCCGGCGACTACGAAGCCGCCTGGCGCACGCTCGCGCGGGACAATCCGCTGCCCGCCGTCATGGGTCGGGTCTGCTACCACCCCTGCGAGAGCGCGTGCAACCGGGCCCAGCTTGACGATTCGGTCAACATCAACTCGGTCGAGCGCTTCCTGGGCGACGAGGCGATCCGGCGTGGCTGGAGCTTTCCTCCGCCCGTCCATGAATCAGGCAAACGCGTGCTGATCGTCGGCGCCGGACCTTCCGGGCTGTCCGCCGCCTATCACCTGCGGCGCCTCGGCCACCAGGTGGGCATCCACGAGGCGGGGCCGGTCGCCGGCGGCATGATGCGCTTCGGCATACCGAAGTACCGGCTGCCGCGCGACGTGCTGGAAGCCGAAGTGCGGCGCATTCTCGAAATGGGCGTCGAACTCAATCTCGACACCCGGGTGGACGACATTCTCCACACGATGCGCCGCGGCCAGTTCGATGCCGCCTTTCTCGCGGTGGGCGCGCACATCGGCAAGCGTGCCTACATCCCGGCCGGGTCCGCCGCGCGGGTGCTCGATGCCGTATCGATACTGCGCAGCATGGAGGGCCATGAGCAGCCGCTGCTCGGGCGGCGGGTCGTGGTCTACGGCGGTGGCAACACCGCGATCGACATGGCGCGCACCGCCAAGCGGCTTGGCGCTACCGAGTCGATCATCGTCTACCGGCGAACGCGCGAGAAGATGCCGGCGCACGACTCAGAGGTCGAGGAGGCGCTGCAGGAAGGCGTCATGATCCGGTGGCTCTCCACCATCAGGGAGGCCGGCGACTCCAGCATTACCGTGGAGAAAATGGTCCTCGACGACAAGGGTTTCCCGCAGCCCACCGGAGAGCTCGAGACGCTGGCAGCCGATTCGGTCGTGCTCGCGCTCGGGCAGGACGTCGACTTGAGCCTGCTGAAGGGCGTGCCGGGGCTCGTGATCCGGGACGGTGTGGTGCAGGTCAGCCAGAACATGATGACCGGATACCTGGGCATCTTCGCCGGCGGCGACATGGTGCCTTCGGAGCGGACCGTTACCGTGGCGGTCGGCCACGGCAAGAAGGCCGCGCGCCACATCGACGCCTGGCTGCGGGGCGGCCGCTACGCTGCGCCCCCCAAGCACGAGCTCGCCACGTTCGACAAGCTCAATGCCTGGTACTTCTCCGACGCCCCCAAGACGGTGCGGCCCACCCTCGACATCATCCGCCGCCAGTCCACTTTCGACGAGGTAGTGGGCAGCCTCGATGAGTCGAATGCGCTGTACGAAGCGCGGCGCTGCCTCTCCTGCGGCAACTGCTTCGAGTGCGATAATTGTTACGGAGTGTGCCCCGACAACGCCGTCATCAAGCTCGGCCCCGGCAACCGTTTCGAGTTCAACTACGACTACTGCAAGGGCTGCGGTCTGTGCGCGACCGAGTGCCCGTGCGGCGCGATCAAGATGGTGCCGGAGCGGATCTGACCGGCGGGCGCCCTCAAGGATGAAGGATGAAGGCGGAAGGATGAAGGCTGACCTGGCTCTCACTTCCGCACTGCGGGGGTGGTCAGTGACCCCATCCCGCCGCGCTGCCGTCCTCAATTGCGCGCAGCGCTGTACTTCGTCCCTCCCTCTCAGGGGGAGGGAACAGAGGGTGGGGGTGGTTGCGTCGGGCGTTCGCCGGCTCACCCCTCATCCTTCATCCCTCATCCCTCACCCCTCTTAGGCGGCGGGAGCCGCCGCCTACTTCCATCCGATCACGTCGTAACCGCGCTCCCGCAGGCAGCGTTGCACGAAGCCCCTGTAGACGGAGCCAAGCTCGCTAGAATGGATTGCACCGCGGGTCGCGGCGGCGGCTGCGCCAGCAGCCGCGCCAACCGCCGCGCTTTCGCCGATGTTGCCGCGCACGGCCCCCGCGGCCGCTCCGGCCGCACCGCCCACTGCGGCGCCTTCCGCACCGCTGCGCGCCACCTTCTCGCCACCGCTGTGCGAGACGCCGTGCTGCTCCGCCAGGCGAATGCAGTCGTCAACATCCCGCTGCGCGATCTCGGGGCCGACCTGGTTGTATTTCGCGTTGGGGTAGAGCACCGGACGCTGTGTCGCGCAACCTGAAAGGGCAAACAGCATGGCACCGGCGGTCACCCACACCGAGCGGGGATAGAGTCTCATGATATTGTCTCCTCGGTTACAGGAGTATAAACGCAGCAGTGTCCGGGAAGATGACAGGAAAACGGGCTGGCTCGCAATTTGAACAGCGTGACTTGAGACCGGTGAGCAGTGATTGGAAGCGCATCGCGTTGTCGAATCACGATTCACGATTCACGATTCACGCTGTTGACGCATGACTGGCAAGCGCATCGTCTTCGCCACCTTCGGCTCGCTCGGCGATCTGCACCCCTACGTTGCGATAGCGCGCGAATTGAATCGCCGCGGCCACCGGCCGCTTATCGCGAGCTTCGCCGAGTTCCGCGAGACAGTCGAAGCGGCGGGCGTCGAGTTCGCGCCGATGCGGCCGGACATGGCCGGCTTCGGCGACAAGACGGTGATCATGCACAAGCTGGTCGATCCCTGGCGCGGATCCGAACTCATGGTGAGCACGATGTTCATGCCGAACCTGCGCGAAAGCTACCAGGACCTCGCGCGCGCCTGCCGCAGCGCGGACCTCCTCGTCACCCATCCGCTTGCCTTTGCCGGCCCGTTGCTCGCGCAGAAGGAGGGCCTGCGCTGGGTTTCGACCGCGCTCTCGCCCATGACGCTGTTCTCAGCGATCGATCCCCCGCTCTTTCCTGCCGCGCCGTGGATGGGCTGGGCGCGCCGGCTCGGTGTCGCGCCGTACCAGTTGCTGTTCCGCATACCGCGCGCCATGGTGCGCCGCTGGGAGCAGCCGCTGCGTGAATTCCGCGCGGAGCTGGGGCTGCCCGCGACGGACGCCATCGCGCAATTCGAGGGGCAGCATTCGCCGCGGCTCAATCTCGCGTTGTTCTCGCGCGTGCTCGCCGCGCCGCAGTCTGACTGGCCGGTTAATACCGTCGTGTGCGGCTTCCCGCGCTACGATGGCGCGCCGCCCGATGCCGGCGTCCAGGCAGAACTCGATGCCTTCCTCGGGTCCGGCGAGCCGCCCATCGTGTTCGGGCTGGGGTCGTCCGCCGTCATGGTGGCCGGAGATTTCTGGCGCGCCGCGATCGAAGCCGCGCAAAGGCTCGGGCAGCGCGCCATACTGCTGACCGGAACGCCGCCGGGCAGCCTCGGCGTCGTGCCGCCGATGGTGAAGGCCTTCCACTACCTTCCCTACTCGGCGGTTTTTCCGCGCGCTCTGGCGATCGTCCACTCCGGCGGCATCGGCACGCTCGCGCAGGCGCTCGCCGCGGGCCGTCCACAGCTGATCGTGCCGGTCGCCTTCGACCAGCCCGACAACGCGAGGCGCACGGTCGCGTTGGGCACGGCGCGCAGCATTCCGTTCCGGAAAGCCACCGCTGAAGCAATGTCACGTGAACTTGGGGCGCTGCTCGCCGCGACGGACTGCGCATCCCGCGCCCAGCAAATCGGCGACCAGGTAAGAGGAGAGGACGGCGCACGCGCGGCGTGCGATGCCCTGGAAGGAATTTTCCGGACCGAAGTCCAGCACATTCCTTGAAACCAGGCGCCAAATTTCTGATACGCTTGCGTTTGTCGGCACCGGAAACGACGAGACGACCATGGCACAGAGACCCGATGACAGGGCCGGCGATCCGAAAATGGATCCCGCGTCCCTCTATCGCGAGGAAATCATCACCGACCGCAAGGTGGGGACGATCCGCGTGCTGACGCCGGTGAAAAAGGACGGCTCGACTGATGCCAGCCGGGCCGTGATCTTCATCGGCGAAGCGCAGCTGATGACCAGCGTCGGCACGCTGCCGATCAATTTCGAGCTGGAGGCCAAAACGCTCGAGGAAGCCGTTTCGCAATTCGCCGGCACGGCAAAGGAAGCGGTGGAGCGCACCATGAAGGACCTGCAGGAGCTGCGCCGCCAGGCGGCGTCCTCCATCGTCGTGCCGCAGGGCGGCATGGGAGGTCTTGGCGGCCCCGGCGGCCTGGGGCCCGGCGGGAAAATCCAGATTCCCTGAAATCAGGGGGATGCACCGATGCGCGGCAACGAGACGGTTCCCACCGACCGCTTCGGCAATCCCGTTGACCCGATCGTGCGCTATGCGCGCGGCGCCATCCTTAAGAGCACGGACGAGGAGGTGCAGCGCATGCTGCGTGCGCGGCACATGGTGGGTGAACGCGTGCGCAGGCTGGGCAAGGACAGCGTCTACGATCTCTCCGGCATGAACCGCGGCAGCGGACTGACCGCCGCGGACACGCCACACCTCACGAGCCACGTGCCGTTCTTCGAGCGCTTCGAGGGCAAGACTGAGCCGCTCGCTTTGAAACACATGGGCGCCGATCCAGCACGACACCGGGCCTTGATACTCAACCGCGTTTCCGCGGCGAACTTCATCGCGTTGACGACGATACTCGCCCCGGGTGACCGCGCGGTCGGGTTCGCCCCGGCGGGCGGCGTGACGCACCCGTCCG
>JBGQGU010000309.1:0-4618 GCA_041497655.1 Gammaproteobacteria bacterium | reverse complement strand
CTGGACCGAGAAGCGTTGGCCCGAAGTGCAGGAAGCCGTGATCGGCACCACCTTTGTGCTGGGCGCGAGCGGGGCGTTGCTGCTGCTGGCTGCCAATCCGCACGGTGCGGAGCACCTGAAAGACCTGCTGGTGGGCCAGATCCTGTGGGTCAACTGGCCGCGGCTGCTGCCGGTGGCGCTGACGTACGCGGTCATACTGGCGCTCTGGTTCGGTTTTCGCGAACGCGTCGGCCGCATCGGTTTCTACCTGCTGTTTGCGGCGACGGTGACCGTTTCGGTGCAGCTCGTCGGCCTCTACCTGGTGTTCACCACCCTGATCGTGCCCGCGCTCGCGACGCACCAGCTGCGCCGTGCGCGGCTCGCGGTGTGCTACGCATTGGGCGCGCTCGGCTATGTACTGGGCTTGTGGGCTTCCACCGCGCTCGATTTGCCTTCCGGCGCGGTAATCGTGTGGGTAATGGTTTTGCTCGCGGTACCGGTATTCGCATACGGAGCGCGACCGGCTGCCGCGCGCTAAGCCCCCAGGTGTGACTCGTAACGGCGCGAGTTGCGTTTGATGTGGGAGCGCCGGATCGATGATAATCCGACTCCTCCGTTGCCGCTGAACATGCTCCACGAGTACTCCAGGATGGTCGAGACACGCCAGCCCGGGCGGCGCCAGCGCGCGCGGCGGGCGCTGTTCGTGTTTTTGGTGGTGAGCACCGCGGTGCATGCGGTGGTGTTCGGCGTGCTGCCAGGCTTCAAGCTCGATCCCGGCCCCACCCGAGCAAGCGTGCTGGAAGTGACGGTGCTGAAACCCGTGCCACAGCCGCCTCCATTGTCCAGGCCGGAACCGCAACGCCCGCCGGCCGAAGTCAAGCCGCAGCTGCGGCCCGGGCCGCAGGCGCAGGTTCTGGCGTTACCCGAGCCGCGTCCGGAAGAACGGCATTCGTTCTCCGTGGATGCCGGGTTTCAGGAGCCTGAGCCGGCAGCGCCGGAGCAGAAGACCCGGGTGGCGAGCGTTGCCGTGACGCCGCCTGGCTTCAGCGCGTCGTACCTGCGCAATCCGCCGCCGCGTTACCCTCTGACGGCGCGGCGCGCCGGCGAGCAAGGCACGGTGACGTTGCGGGTGCTGGTCACACCCGATGGCGTGGCCTCGCGCGTGGCCGTGGAGAAATCGAGCGGCTCGCCCCATCTCGATGCCGCCGCGCTGGAAGCAGTCAAGGCCTGGCGCTTCACGCCGGCGCGTCAGGGCGCGAATTCGGTCGAGTCCTGGATGCTGGTACCGATCGTCTTCCGGCTCGAAGGCAGCTCCTGAGCTGCCACCATCAGCGATCAGCCGCCAGCTTGAAGCAGCATTTCACTAGGTCTGGCTGATAGCTGACTGCTGAAAGCCGGCCCGCTAGCGCGTTAGCACAAAAGGCCTGACGCCCAGCGCCTGACTGACGCGGTCAGCAGCCTGGCGGGCGTCGACTTCCCTCGGGTACGGCCCGGCATGCACGCGGAACAACCCGTCGCGGCTGAAAACGTGCAGCGTGCTCGCCAGCCATTCAACCTGGATTTTCATCCGTGCCAGAAAGTTCTCCGCATTTTCCCTTGATCCAAATGCACCGAGCTGCAAGTAGATGCCTGCCGCATCCGTGGTAATCGGCACCTGCAGGGCACTTGCCGTCACCGGCGGTGACGGTTCGGCGATCGGGAGCTGGGTGGCAGGCGGCTCGGGCTCTCGCGCCGCGGCAAGCGGGGCGCTCTCGGGCCTCGGGGTGGGCGCCGCGGGTTGCGGCGGCGCCAAGGCGACCATCACTCCGGCGCGATCGGGAATGATGGACTCGACCTCGACCATCGCGGCTCCGCCGGCGAGCACGCCGATGCGGTGGGCAGCGGAATACGAGAGGTCGACGATGCGGCCCTCGACGAACGGCCCGCGGTCGTTGATGCGCACCACCACCGATTTGCCGTTTTTCAGGTTCGTCACCCGCGCGTAGCTCGGGATCGGGAGCGTCGTGTGCGCCGCGGTCATGGCGTACATGTCGTAGGACTCGCCCGAGGAGGTCTGTTTTCCGTGGTAGCGGCGGCCGTACCAGCTGGCGATGCCGCGCGCCTTGTAGGGCGCGAGCGACGTCATCGGCCTGTAGTTGCGGCCCATTACGACGTACGGCCGGGCTGTGCCGGGATTGACGGGCTCGACTCGCGGCACCGCATCGGGGATGCTGTCCAGGTTTGCCGGAGGCTTGCCGCCCGGCCCGTCGTCGAGGTAGTAACCGCCCGGCCGCGTTGGTGGCGCCTTGGCGGTTGTTGCACAACCGCTCATCATCGCCGCAAGCAGCGACGCGGCGACCCAGTGCTGAGTGCTGAGTGCTGAGTGCCACACGGAAAAGCGGACTTTCGACTTCGTACTTTGCACTTTGCACTCCGCACTGTTCATGTCTGCACGAGCTTTTTGTGGCTGTTGATGCTCATCAGGATGCCGAAGCCGAGGCAGATCGAAGTGAGCGCGGTGCCGCCGTAGCTGATGAGCGGCAGAGGCACGCCCACCACCGGCAGGATGCCGCTCACCATGCCCATGTTGACGAAGGCATAGGTGAAGAAGGTGAGCGTGATCGCGCCGGCGAGCAGCCGCGTGAACATCGTCGGCGCATTGGCCGCGATCAGCATGCCGCGCGAGATTGCGGCCAGGAACAGGCCGAGCAGCGCGAGGCAGCCCAACAGCCCGAATTCCTCGGCATAGACCGCGAACACGAAGTCGGTGGTGCGCTCGGGTATGAAGTCGAGGTGCGTCTGCGAGCCGTTCAACCAGCCTTTGCCGAACCAGCCCCCGGAACCGACCGCGATCATGGACTGGATCGTGTGGTAGCCGGCGCCGAGCGGGTCCTGGGTGGGATCGATGAGCGTCAGGATGCGCTGCCGCTGGTAATCGCGCAGCGCCGACCAGACGAACGGCAAGGCGGCGGCGCCGGCAATCGCCAGCCCCGCGATGATGCGCCAGGACAGCCCCGCGAGGAACAGCACGAAGAACCCCGCCGCGGTGATGAGCACCGCGGTGCCGAGATCAGGCTGCCTGGCGATCAGCGCGACCGGGATCACCAGCATCACCACTGCGACCGCGAAGTTTCCCAGCCTTAGCGTCTTTTCGTAACGGTCGAAATACCACGCGAGCGCCAGCGGCACGGCGATCTTCATGAATTCGGAGGGCTGGACGCGGGTGAAGCCGAGATCGAGCCAGCGCCGGGCGCCGTGGACCACGTCGCCGAACAGCGCCACCGCGACGAGCAGCAGCACGCCGAGCAGGTAGAGCGGCAACGCGAGCCGCATCAGGTAATGGGGCGGGATGTGGGCGAACAGCCACAGCACGCCCAGCGCGATCAGCATGTTCGCGAGCTGCGCGGTGACGCGCGCCGCGTTCAGGTTGGAGGCGCTCACCAGCACCACCAGCCCGACCGCCAGCAGCGCCAGCACGATGCCGAACAGCGTGCCGTCAATGTGGCGCGTGAGGAAGTGCTCGAGCCGTCTAAATGTCGGATGCATCGTCGTCCTTGCCGCGCTTTTGCGGCGCGGGCAGCTTGCCAAGGAGGTAGTAGTCGAGCACCTTGCGCGCGAGCGGCGCGGCCACGCGCGCGCCGAAGCCGGCATTTTCCACGATCACCGCGAGCGCGATGCGGGGATTCTCCGCCGGCGCGTAAGCGATGAAGAGCGAATGATCGCGAAGCTCTTCCTGCACTCGGCTCTCCACATACTTCTCGCCCTGCTTGACGCCGATCACCTGCGCGGTGCCCGTCTTGCCCGCGCTCACGTACGCGGCCCCGGCAAAGGAGCGCGCCGCGGTGCCTTCCTTGTTGACGCCGATGAGCGCCTCCTTGACCACCGCGAGATGCTCGCGCTTCAGCTCGAGCGCGCGCAGCCGCCGGGACTCGATGGGGGTGCGTTCCCGCGTGCGGAAATCCTCGATGTAGTCGACGATGTGCGGGCGATAGGCCACGCCGTCGTTGGCGAGCATGGCGATCGCCTGAGCGAGCTGCAGCGGCGTATAGGCGTTGTAGCCCTGCCCGATGCCGATGCTGATGGTCTCTCCCGCGAACCACTTCTGGTTGAAACGGCGCATCTTCCACTCCTGCGAAGGGAGCACGCCGGCCGATTCGCCGGAGATGTCGATGCCGGTGCGGTCCCCGAAGCCGAACTGCGCCATGAACTTTGCGATCGCGTCGATGCCCAGGTCGTTCGCGAGCATGTAGTAGTAGGTGTCGCTCGATTTCACGATCGACTTGTACATGTCGACGATGCCGTTCCCGCCGGGGCGGCTGTCGTGGAACTGGTGCCCGCCGAACATGAAGTAGCCGGGATCTTTGATGGTCTGCTGCGGAGTGCGCTTGCCGTAGGTCAGCGCGGCGAGCGCCATGTACGGCTTGAAGGTGGAGCCGGGCGGGTACGTGCCGGAAAGCGCGCGGTTGACGAGCGGCTTGTCGGGCGAGTTGTTGAGCTCGTTCCAGTTCAGGGAATCGATGCCGTCGACGAAGAGATTGGGATCGAAGCCCGGCCTGCTCACGAACGCGAGCACGCCTCCCGTCGCCGGATCGATCGCGACCAGCGCGCCGCGCCGGTCGCCGAACGCGTTGTAGGCGACCTCCTGCAGGCGCGCGTCGAG
>JBGQGU010000308.1:0-4619 GCA_041497655.1 Gammaproteobacteria bacterium | reverse complement strand
GGAGGTCGCGGCGCCGGAGGGAGGAAGAGGGGCCCCAACTTCAGTTGGGGATCTGACCCCGGAGGTGGGCAGGCGACCGACGCGACGTTGCGGAATACTTGCCACTACGGGTTCGGAGGTCGCGGCGCCGGAGGGAGGACGAGGGGCCCCCCCTTAAGGTGGGGAGCTGACCCGAGGAGGGCGCGTCGGAGCGTTGAGCAGGGGCCCCACCTGTGGGGACGCGACCGCGCAGACGCGCGTAGCAGCCGACAGCGCAGAGCAGTATTCGTGCCGCAATCCTGTCGGAGGCTACGTGCAAGCGACCGACGCGACGTTGCGGAATACTTGCCACTACGGGTTCGGAGGCCGCGGCGCCGGAGCGTTGAGCCTCAGGCCAGCCCCTTCGGCAGGGGGAATACCACCTTTTCAGCGATACCCTTCGATTCGGCGGCCGGCCCGCCGCCGAGCTTGCGCAGCTTCTCCACCACCTGCTTCACCAGCACCTCGGGAGCCGAGGCGCCCGCGGTGACGCCCACGACACGCTTGCCCGCCACCCATTGGGGCTTGAGCTCCGAGGCGTTGTCCACCATGTAGGCCGCCACGCCCTGCTGCTCGGCGACCTCGCGCAGGCGGTTGGAGTTCGAGCTGTTGGGCGAGCCCACCACGATCACCACCTCGCATTGCCGCGCCAGCGATTTGACCGCGTCCTGGCGATTCTGCGTCGCGTAGCAGATGTCGTCCTTTTTCGGCCCGACGATGCCGGGGAAGCGCGCCTTGAGGGCGTTGATCGTCTGCTGCGCGTCGTCAACCGACAGCGTGGTCTGGGTCACGAAGGCGAGGTTCTTCTCGTCCTTCAGCCCGAGCCGCGGCACGTCCTCGGGCTTCTCGACCAGGTACATGCCGGATTTACTCTGGCCCATGGTGCCCTCGACCTCGGGATGGCCGCGGTGCCCGATCATGACGATCTCGCGCCCGTGCTTGCGCATCTTCGCCACCTCGACGTGCACCTTCGTCACCAGCGGGCAGGTCGCGTCGAACACCTTGAGCTTCCTCGCCTCGGCATCGCGCCGCACCGCCTGGGACACGCCGTGAGCGCTGAAGATCAACGTTGCTCCCTCCGGCACCTGCGAGAGATCCTCGACGAACACGGCGCCCTTCCGCCGCAGATCCTCCACCACGAACTTGTTGTGCACCACTTCATGGCGCACGTAAATCGGGGCGCCGTGCAGCCGTAGCGCGCGCTCGACGATCTCGATGGCGCGGTCGACGCCGGCGCAGAAGCCGCGGGGATTGGCAAGCAGGACCTGCATGGCCGGATTATAAGCCAGTGCCGTTCCAACTATTTGCGGGTAATCCAGTCAGTTCTGCGTGCGCGGATTGCCGCCGGCAGGCAAGCCGCCCATGTTTGGAGAAACAAGTTGGAACGGCACCAGACGCTAAATCGCGAAGACGCAAAGTGAAGACTCTTCCGGGGTGCCAAGCGGGGGGGGTTATAGTAACTTATATGTTACTATAAGGGGGGTCAGGTCTGGAAATATAGATACGGGCTCTTAGCGACTTTGCGACTTTGCGTCGAGGTTTGCGCTCCGCTTCGGGCGCAGCGCGTCCCAGATCAGCAGCGCCGCCCCGCAGGTAATGGAGGAGTCCGCGACGTTGAACGCCGGCCAGTGGTAGCCGAGCGCGTGAAAATCGAGGAAATCGATGACCGCCCCGATCAGGATCCGGTCTATGACGTTGCCGACCGCGCCGGCCAGCACCAGCGAGAGCGCCAGCGCGAACCGGCGCTGATGCGGGTACTTGCGCAGCAGGAATACGATCCAGGCCGAGGCGGCGAGCGCGATCGCGATGAACAGTCCGCGCTGCCAGCCCGCCGCGTCCGACAGGAAGCTGAAGGCGGCGCCGCTGTTGTAGGTCAGGACCAGGTTGAAGAAGGGCGTCACCGCGACGGCTTGGTTGAGGCCCAGGTTCTGGACAGCGGCGTATTTGGCGAGCTGGTCAGCCGCCACGACCAGCGCCGCGAGCGCGAGCCAGAAACCTGTCTTCGATCCCATCTGTATCCTCTGGACTTGCTCTTGATTCTTATCGGCGTTTATCGGCTTATCTGTGGCTCATTCTAGGCATACAGGCGGGGCTCGCCGGCGCCGAAGAGGTTAGCGACGCAACGCCCGCACAAACCGGGATGCGCGTGATCGCTGCCGACATCCGCCCGGTAGTGCCAGCAGCGCTCGCACTTCTGGTGCGGACTCGCTTTCACCTCGACCCTGACGGGCGCCGCGTCCAATCCGGACTGATCCATGACCGATGCCTGCGAGGTGATGAACACGAACCGCAGATCATCGCCGAAGGACTTGAGGAATTCGCGGTTATCCCCCTTCGCGTAGAGCTCGACCTCACCCGCGAGCGAGGAGCCGATCTTGCCCTCGACACGCAATGCTTCCAGTTGCTTCAAGACCTCCGATCTCAGTTCGCGCAGCTTCCTCCAGCGGCTGCGCAAATCAACCGCGTCGCGCGGCAGCCGAAACTCGTACCAGGTCTGCTCGAAGACGCTGGCTTCGCCCCCCACCAGCACCTCCCACGCTTCCTGCGCGGTGAAGGAGAGGACGGGCGCGAGCAGCCGGGTGAGCGACTGCGTGATGTGGTAGAGCGCGTTTTGCGCGGAGCGCCGCGAACGTGAATGGGCGGGCGTGGTGTAGAGGCGGTCCTTGAGGATGTCGAGATAAAAGCCGCCGAGGTCCTCGGAGCAGAAGGTCTGCAGCTTCTGCGCAACGAGGTGGAATTCGTAGGCTCCGTAATGACCGGGCGCTGCGGGACTTCCGGCGCCGGACTCGGAGGGCACGATGTCCCTTTGCAGGTCATGCATCATCACCCATGCGTAGCGGTCGATCTCCAGCCACTCATCCACCGGCAGCGCATCGCGCGGCAGCTCGAAGTCGGCCAGGTTCGCCAGGAGAAAGCGCAGCGTGTTGCGGATGCGGCGGTAGGACTCCACCACGCGCTTCAGGATCTCGCGCGAGATCGAGAGCTCACCGGAATAGTCGGTGGCGGCCACCCACAGCCGCAGGATGTCGGCGCCGAGCTCGTCCGCCACTTCCTGCGGCGCGATGACGTTGCCTCGCGACTTGCTCATCTTGCGGCCTTGCCCGTCCACCGCGAAGCCGTGGGTGAGCAGCCCCCGGTACGGCGGCACCCCGTCCATCATGGAGGCTACGAGAAGCGAGGAGTGAAACCAGCCGCGGTGCTGGTCCGAGCCCTCGAGATAGAGGTCCGCGGGGAATGCCGTGTCGGCCCGGTGCGAGCCGCGCATCACCGTGTAATGGGTCGAGCCGGAATCGAACCAGACATCCAGCGTGTCCTTCACTTTCTCATACTGAGCCGCGTCGGCTCCGAGCAGCTCTTTCGCCTCGAGCGCTTGCCAGGCCTCGATGCCGCCCCGTTCCACACGCAGCGCGACCTGCTCGAGGAGCTCGAGCGTGCGCGGATGAAGCGCGCCGGTCTCCTTGTGGATGAAGAACGGCATCGGCACTCCCCATTGGCGCTGGCGCGACAGCGTCCAGTCGGGGCGACTGGCGATCATCCCGTGCAGCCGCGCCTTGCCCCATGCCGGGTAGAACTCCGTGGCCTCGATGCCGCGCAGCGCGGTGGCGCGCAGGGTTTCCTCCGGTTTCACGCCGTTGTATCCGGGCACGTCATCCATGCCGGCAAACCACTGCACCGTGGCGCGCAGGATCACCGGCGTCTTGTGGCGCCAGCAGTGCATGTAGCTGTGCACGTGGTTGTTGTCCCGCGCCAAGAGCACCCCGCGCTCATCCAGGGTCCGCACGATCGCCGGATTGGCTTTCCAGATCATCATCCCGCCAAAGAGCGGGAGACTGGACGCGAATTTGCCGTCGCCCATTACCGGCGTGAGCATCTCCTCGTCCTTCATGCCGTAGCGGCGGCACGAGTCGAAGTCCTCCACGCCGTACGCCGGCGAGGAGTGCACGATGCCGGTCCCGGTGTCGAGCGTCACGTACTCGCCGAGGTAAACGGGAGCACGGCGCTCGTAGAACGGGTGCCTGAATTCGACATGCTCGAGCGCCGTCCCCTTGCATTCGCCGAGGACGGCGCGCTGCTTGAGCCCGTAACGGTCGAGGCAGGCCTCGCGCAAATCGTGAGCCAGGATCAGCAGCCCGCGCTCGGTCTGCACCAGGTTATAGATGTGCCCGGGATGAACGTTGAGCGCCTGGTTGCCGGGGAGCGTCCAAGGAGTCGTCGTCCAGATCACGGCGTAGAGGGGCTCCTGTGGAAGATTGTCCAGAGCAAATGCTCGTTTTATTTTTTCCCGATGTTCATCGAAGATCGGGAAACCGACGTCGATGGCGATGTCGGTCCGGTCCTCGTACTCGACCTCGGCTTCGGCGAGCGCCGAGCCGCAGTCGAAGCACCAGTTCACGGGCTTCAGCCCCCGGTAGACGTAGCCCCTCTTCAGGAGCATGCCCAGCGCACGGATCTCGTCGGCCTCGTTCCTGTAGGCCATGGTGAGGTACGGACGGTCCCAGTCGCCCAGCACGCCGAGGCGGATGAAGTCCCGCTTCTGCCGCCCGATCTGCTCGGTCGCGTAGGCCCGGCACAGGCGCTGGGTATCCTGGGTCGGCAGGTTC
>JBGQGU010000307.1:0-4621 GCA_041497655.1 Gammaproteobacteria bacterium | reverse complement strand
TCTTCCTGGGCCTGGGTCGGTTTCGTGGCGACGCGCCCGATCTGTCCTGTTTCGTGCACCATCTTCAGGAACAAGCGCACCGCGTATGCCATCCTGACTCCAGGAGTATTCATCTCGGAGTGGATGTATCCGCTGTCCCGATCGACCCGGAACTTCTTGCCGTCCTGCGAGTAGGGCAGGCCGGGCATGAAACGCACGCTGGTGATCGTGCCGTAGGGCCGGACGTTGCAGTAGACCCCGGCCGCGGTGCGCAGCGGCGCATTGGCGGACTTGCCCATGACAACGACCTTCTTGCCGCTTTCGTTGACCAGGAAGTCGCCGGCGGTGGACCACTTGATCGCGGTGTACTCGAGCTTGCCGAACCATTCGAGCGATACGAGCTGGGTGTCGTGCCGGAACTGCGCCATCATGGGCACGCCGAGGAACGGCAAGCCCAGCACGTCGAGCGCCATGAGCGTGCCGTTCAGCGCGAACATATCGGTGAACGAGTGTGCGACCGGCTTCACGTTGCCGTACGGATTCCCGCCTTCCCAGATGATCGCGTTTGAAACGCCCCGCGGCTGGATCTTGGATCGCTGGTAGATGCTGTCCAGCAGCTTGAACAGACTACCGCTCTGTTCTTCCCGGGCGATCTTCAATAGGTCGAGTCGTTCAGTCATGCTGTTTTTTCTCCGTTCGAATGCGCGGAAGGGCTACGAAGGGCGGATGTGCTGCGCCGCAGCGCCACCCGCCGACCGATGGGAAAGGGGCGGATTATAACAAACGCTTCCGCGGGCTCCGCCGCGCCTGATCCGTCGCGCGCGGACCGTTCGGCCGTCGAGCGTCACTGGATTCAGGAGTAACGGCTAGTGCCGTTCCAACTATCTCCCGCTAAGAGCAGAGGTCCTAACGATGCTTGACCTACGGCCTGCAGAGTTCCTTGCCGATAGGCACAACAAGTTGGAACGGCACAAGCTGCGCCCAAGCGCCTCTCCGTCGAGTGTTCCATGTGCCGATCGTTCCTTCGTAGAAGCCATGCCGCGGTGCCCCACTCGTGCCCCTAAGTCGCCGCTTACTCAGGCAAACCAGCCCCGTCTGGCGCATGCAATTGTGCTTATGCACCCATCAGAAAGTTTCTTCGGGACGTGGGGTTGGCGTTAAGAGTCGTTAATGTATAATGCATTGCAACATAGATCTCGGATTGCCTCTTCGTAACGTGGAAATGGCGCGCTTCTCCCGCTCAGCGCAATCCAATCAACGCCGAGGAAGACCCATCATGAGCCGCTCTTCACTGCTCCCGAAAGGCGTCGAAATCCGCGGCCGATTGACGCCGGCCTCCACGGAAATCCTCGGCGCCCAGGCGCTCGCTTTCCTCGCCAAGCTCGCTCGCAAGTTCGAACCGCGCCGCCGCGAGTTGATGACGGCCCGCGCGCGACGCCAATCCGAGTTCGACGCCGGCAAGCTGCCGGATTTCCTGCCGCAAACGAAGTCCATTCGCGACACCGAATGGACCGTGGCGCCGGTGCCGCACGATCTGCAGGATCGCCGCGTCGAGATTACCGGGCCGGCCGACCGCAAGATGGTGATCAATGCCCTCAACTGCGGCGCGAACGTATTCATGGCCGACTTCGAGGACTCGAACACCCCGACGTGGGAGAACATGATCGAGGGCCAGATCAACTTGCGCGACGCGGTCAGCCGCACCATCGAATTCACCAGCCCTGAGGGCAAGCGCTACGAACTGAACGAGAACACCGCCACCCTCATGGTGCGGCCACGCGGATGGCATCTCCTGGAGCGTCACTTGCTGATCGACGGTGAGCCGGTCTCCGGAGCGATTTTCGACTTCGCGCTCTACTTCTACCACAACGCCAAGGCGCTGCTCGCGCGTAACACCGGCCCCTATTTCTACCTGCCCAAGATAGAGAGTCACCACGAGGCGCGGCTGTGGAATGAAATCTTTGTCACGGCGCAGCGCGAGCTCGGGGTGCCGCAGGGCACGATCAAGGCAACCGTTCTGATCGAGACCGTGCTCGCCGCATTCGAGATGGACGAGATCCTCTTTGAGCTGCGCGAGCATTGCGTGGGGCTCAACATCGGACGCTGGGACTACATCTTCAGCTGCATCAAGAAATTCGGCTCCCATCGGGAATTTTGTCTTGCCGACCGCGCGCAGGTGACCATGACCGCGCCTTTCATGCGAGCCTACGCCCTGCTGCTCATCAAGACCTGCCACCGCCGCAATGCATTTGCCATGGGCGGCATGGCGGCCCAGATCCCGATCAAGAACGATCCAGCGGCGAACGAGGCCGCGCTCGAGAAGGTGCGCGCCGACAAGATCCGCGAAGCGACCGACGGCTGCGACGGCACCTGGGTGGCACACCCGGGCCTGGTGGAGGTGGCGAAGGCGGTGTTCGACCAGCACATGCCGACACCGAATCAGGTGCACAGGAAGCGCGATGACGTGACGATCACAGCCAAAGCCCTGCTCGACTTCCAGCCCGAGAAGCCGATCACCGAAGCGGGGCTGCGCAACAACATCAGTGTCGGTATCCAGTACATCGGCGCCTGGCTCGCGGGCAACGGCTGCGTGCCGGTGTTCAACCTGATGGAGGACGCCGCCACCGCCGAGATTTCCCGCTCGCAGATCTGGCAATGGATCCGCAGCCCGAAAGGCGTCCTCGAGGACGGGCGCAAGGTGACCCGCGAGCTCATCCGCAAACTGCTGCCCGAGGAGCTCGTCAGGGCGAAAGCGCTGCTAGGCGCGGAGGGATGGGCGGCGGGCCGCTACGAAGATGCCGCGAGGCTCTTCGAAGAGATCACCACCCGCGACGATTACGTGGAGTTTCTCACCCTGCCGGGATACGAATGGCTCACGCGAGGCCTGCGCGAGCCGGTGGCAGCATAGTTCGGCGCATGGCACGGCACCCATGGCCTTGGACGAGTCCCAGAGCGCGCAGCGTTATGGAGAGCGTGAGCATATCCTATTGATTTAAAATAGTTTATTTAGGCGCAGCGGGGCAAGGGATCCAATTATTGTGGTTTCATGTCAACGGACCGCCGCGCTGGGCCGTTTAGGTCGTTGACCGATAATCGGTCGTTTGCTGCAAACAACCAACCTGTCAACTCACTAGAGGAAACATCATGAGCAAGCTGCTCGCAACTGTACTGGCCGCCGTCTTCGCCGTGGTGACCGTCTCCCCGGTCGCTTTCGCGCAGGAGAAGAAGGAAGAAAAGAAAGAAATAAAGAAGGAAGAAATGAAAGCCCCCGCGAAGGCACCCACCAAAGCCGCTCCGAAGAAGGAAGCCAAGAAAGCCGCTCCGAAGAAGGAAGCCAAGAAAGCCGCTCCGAAGAAGGAAGCCAAGAAGGACGAAATGAAGAAGGACGAGATGAAGAAGTAATCTCGCTTTCTCTCTCTAAGAGGCAGGGCTCGTGCCCTGCCTTTTTTATCGTATCCGCGCGGCTGCCTGCCTCCCATGACGTTGCCATAGGTCGGGTTTTGGGCTAGGCTAGCCGCGCTCGTTTGAGCGCCCGGCGGCAGGGTGGCCGGGGAGACCTATAACCTCGGGAGGAAACGTCATGAAAAAACTGCTGGCTGCAATCGTTGCCGGATTGTTCGCGGTGGCTGCAACCGCTCCGGTGATCGCGCAGGAGAAGAAGGCCGACGCGAAGAAGACCGAAGCCAAGAAGGCCGACGCGAAGAAAGCCGCACCGAAGGGCGAAGCGAAGAAGGCCGACGCAAAGAAAGCCGCGACGAAGGGCGAAGCGAAGAAGACCGACGCAAAGAAGGACCAAAAGAAGGATCAGAAAAAGGACCAAAAGGACAAGAAGTAACCCGTTTCCCAGCCAGGCAAAGGGCAGGGTCGCCACCCTGCCCTTTTTGTTTGTACCGGCACGGGACGAATCGGGGCGCGAAGGCGGAGGTAGAATCCACGCTCCATGATCTGGAAACCCAACGTCACGGTCGCCGCGGTGGTCGAGCAGGACGGCCGCTTCCTGCTGGTCGAGGAGCACACCGACCGCGGACGGCTCTTCAACCAGCCGGCCGGGCACCTCGACCCGGGCGAATCCCTGATCCGCGCCGTTTCGCGTGAGACGCTGGAAGAGACCGCTTGCGCTTTCGAACCGACAGGCTTGCTAGGGGTCTATCAATATCATACCGGCGCCGACGACGTGACCTACATCCGCTTCGCTTTCACGGGAACGATCACCGGGCCTGAGGCGGGTCGTGCCCTCGATGCCGGCATCATCCGCGCGGTATGGCTCACGCCTCAGGAGATCCGGCGCGAGGCGGCCCGCCATCGCTCGCCGCTGGTGATGCGCTGCATAGACGATTACCTCGCCGGGCGGCGTTACCCACTCGACGTCCTTTATCTCCATTCATCCTAGCGAGCATCGTGAAAATTCCCGACGACGCTCGACCCCTCACCCGTGCGCCCGCGGAGGGCGGAGCAGGATTTCCACGCCTGTGGCGTGGATGCGACCCCACAGCGGGATGCGGCGCCGCAATGGTCCGCGTTCTTATGTGCGCAGCCTCCGAACGGATTGCGGCAAGAGCCCAGATCGGTACTGTCGGCTGCATTGCGCGTCTTCGCGGTCGCATCCCCGCAAGCGGGGCCCCTGCTCAACGCTCCGACGCGC
>JBGQGU010000306.1:0-4624 GCA_041497655.1 Gammaproteobacteria bacterium | reverse complement strand
CCATCGGGTCAACGCCCATCTCCGCCTTGCGGCCGAAGATATCCTCGAAGAAGGTCCGCACGGCCGGCATGCGCGTCGGCCCGCCGACGTACACGATGCGCTGAATGTCGGCGGGCTTAGCGCGGGCGTCCTGCAGCGCCTGCTCGACGGAAGCGCGGCAGCGCTCGATCACCGGGCGCACCAGCCGCTCAAGCTCGGTGCGCGTGAGATCCATCTCGAGATGGCGCGGCGTGCCACCGGCCGCCGCGATGTACGGCAGGCTGACGTGCGCGGTGACGTTGTTGGTGAGCTCAATCTTCGCGAGCTCGCCGGCCTCCATCAGCCGCGCCGACGCCTTCAGGTCGTTGCGCAGCTCGATGCCAGTCTCCTCGCGGAAGCGGTCGGCGAGACGATCGAAGATGCGCTGGTTCATGTCGGTGCCGCCAAGCCGCGTGTCGCCGCTCGTTGCCTTGACCTCGAACACGCCTTTGCCGAATTCCATGATCGTGACATCGAGCGTGCCGCCGCCCAGGTCGATCACCGCGATGCGCAGCTCCTGGCCAAGCCGGTCCAGTCCGTAAGCGAGCGCAGCGGCCGTGGGCTCGTTCACCAGCCGCGCCACCTCCAGGCCCGCAATGCGGCACGCGTCCTTGGTGGCCGAGCGCTGGTTGTCGTCGAAATACGCGGGCACGGTCACCACTGCCTTGTCCACCGGCTCGCCGAGGAAGGCCTCGGCATCGCGCTTGATCTTCTGCAGCAGGAAGGCGGAGAGCTGCTCGGGCGAGAACTCGCGATCGCGCAGGCGGATCTTCTCGCGCTGGCCCATCCTGCGCTTGAACGCGGCGGCGGTGCCTTCCGGATTGGCGCTCGCCTGGCGCCGCGCCGGCTCGCCGACGAGCATTTGCCCGTCCGCGGTGAGCGCCACGTAGCTCGGGAAGGCCTTGCCGCCGAGCGAGATGCCCTCGGCGCTGGGGATGATGACCGGCCGGCCGCCGCGTAGCACCGCAGCGGCGGAATTGGATGTGCCGAGATCGATGCCGATGATCGCCATGTCAATGTCCCGTCCGTTGCCCGTCAATCGCTTATTGATTCAGGCGCTCTCCACCTTGCTGGCCGGCCGGGACTGCGTCGAAAGCACCGCCACGATCGGCTGCACCAGGCGCTCGAAGTCCTTGTACGCTGTCCTGACCAGTTCCACATGCGATCCGGCGTTGAAAGCGATTTGCTCGTCGGCAGCGAGCGATTTCGCGACGAACACTTCCATGCCATACAAATTGCCGAAAGGCGGCATCGCCCCCGACTCGCATCCCGGGAACCACTTTTCGAACTCGGACTCGAATGCGAGGCTGACGTGTTTGGCTCCGGTGGCTTTCTTCAGCTGCGCCAGGTCCAGTTTCTCCGAAGCGGGCAGGACGGCCATCGCCAGCCTGCCGTCGATCTTGACTATCACCGTCTTGGCGAAATCCTTCTCCTGGATGTGAGCTACCTGCGCGATGTCCCCCGCCGTGAAGGCGGGTGAGTGCGCGATGGTTACGTATTTGACGCCCTCACGGTCGAGGAAATCCTTCAATCGTTTTGCGGTCATCGTTCCCTCCTACCCCACGATGTGATGTTTGCCGACCACGTGCACCGTGCTCGCCTGCGGCCCTCGCTCTCCCGCTTCCTCATCGAAGCGCACCTCGGCGCCGATCTGCAGCCCGTCGAAATCTGCGCCCAGCACGCTGTTCCGGTGGAAATAGATCAGCCTGCCGTCCAGGGTCTCGATCCTGCCGTAGTGCTCCGCCGGATAAAGCTCGACGATGCGGCCGTGCGGCGGCGCCGCGTGCACCTTGAGCCGCTGGTCATGCCGCCGCGCGTAGTCCTCGAGCTGGCGGCGCATGGTATCGAAGGCATCCCGGATCGCGATGTAGACGTCCGTGTACGCGTGATGCTGATCCGGCTCGCGGCTCGCCACGAGCTCTGCTCCCGGCACGGTCACATCGACGCTGACGTGGTAATGGTTGCCGTGCCGGTGATGCTTGTGCTGCTCCTCGATCACGACGCGGCAACTCATGATCCGGTCATAGAACTGGTCCAGCTTCTCCGCGTGTTCGCGGACGCTGGCTTCGACCGCCTGCGATCGATCGAGATTGCGGAACGTGATGAGTAACGGTATCTGCATGGCTGCGCTCCCGGCTGGCAATGGAAATCATAGACGCCCACGCGACAGGGGACTTGATATGGATCAACGCCGTCACGCTTCCAGCGGGTCCACGATCGAGCCCGCTCGTGGATGCGCTGGATGGCCCCGGCAAAGAGCGGCGCCCTCAGGCCGCGTCGTCCGGCCGCATTTCACCTTTCCGCACCCAGACGCCGCGCTCCTCGCAATGCAGGAGCTCGCTGCCGCTGCGCACGTACTCGCCAACCGGATAGGCCACACCGTTGAAGTAGCACACGCCGGTTGATGCAGATCAACCCCCGTGCGACGCTGCCCCGGCCGCGGCCACCCGCTCGAGCTCGATACGCCCGTCCGCCATCGGGCTCGCCCGGGTCCCGAAGCGGGCGCCTTCCCGGTCGAGAACAGCGCAGAGCCAATGCGTATCGGCCGCCGAGGCGCGCTGCACGCGAAAACGCTTCATCCGGGTCGCGACGAGCTCGAGCCGCAGGAGCCTCCCGGTCCCGGCCTCCAGCTCCGGCAGGTACATGAGCCCGAGCTCGCCCCGGAACTCCTCGTGGCCGCTGATGCCTTCGTAGTCGTTGATGAAATCGCCGCAGCCGTAGACGATGAGCCGGTCCCGGTAGATTTCGATCGCCTTCGGATGATGGGACGAATGACCGTGGAAAACATCGACGGCCCGCGCGTCGATCAGCGCGTGCGCAAACCGTGACTCATCCGCCGCGACCGCGTAGCCCCAGTTTCCGCCCCAGTGCATCGACAGCACGACGAGATCGCCCGGCTGCCGGCTCGCCCGAATCCGCTCTGCGAGCTGGTCGGCCGTGTGCTGCGAGAGGTCGGGAACCAGGGCCACCCCCGGCGCCCGCGCGGTCGCTGCCCAGTTCGAAGGCACTCCGCTGGTGTCCGCGCACACGGCATAAACGAGCACGCAGCCCTTCCCCGGCACCTGCAGCGCCGCTGGCGCTTCAGCGGCAGACCGTGACGCGCCCGCGCCAGCCGTGCGCAGTCCAGCGCCGGAGAGCGTGTCCAGCGTCTCGATCAAGCCCCGTTCACCCCAGTCGAGGACATGGTTGTTGGCGAGAACGCAGCAGTCGATTCCGGCCGCGGTCAGGCACGCCACGTTGGCGGGGTTCATCCGGTAATTGATTCCCTTCGGCAGCCAGTCGCCGCTGCAAGTGACCGAAGTTTCCAGGTTGATGATCCGCCGGTCCGGCCGGAAGCGCTCGAGCTCGGCGAGCGCATCTCCCCAGATGTAGGATGGCTCCACGGCGCGGGGAATCGGTCCGCTTGCGCGCTCCGCAAGCTTGACGTAGTCGAGCGCGTTTTTCAGGTAGCCTTCGTGGATCCGGGGCTCGCTCGGGCTCGCCAGGATCTGGTCAATGCCCCGGCCGGTCATGACGTCGCCGCACAGAAACAGCCTGATCGAGTCCATCGCTAACGGGGCACGTTACGCCACCGAATGGCCTGGGCGGTTGATCCTGGTCAACGAGTCTTGCTCCGCCCCCCCCCTGCGCGCGACCCCGGCGGTCGCATTGCGGCGTTGATCTGGATCAACGGGACCGTTCGCACCGTGAGTAACATCATGGCAGCGAGCCCCGGACCGGGTTCGCGCCGCGGACGGGCCAGGTCACTCGTTCCCGCCGCGCGCCAGCACAGGAGAAAACCCGTGAGACACCGGACCAGGAAAGCGAAACTGCCCGTCTCCCGCCGCCCGGCCAAGAGCCGTGGCGGGAGAATTTCCGCCAGAACCGGAGCCGCGACCACGCCGGAGCTTGCCGCGGTCATTCGCGCACTCATGGCCGCGGGGCGCGTTACGCGGCGGCCGACCCTGGGAGCGGTGCGCGCCGCGCTGCAGAAGGGCGGCTTCACCTGGTCGAAGGAAGGCGAGCTGCTGTTTCCGCAGGACCGCACCGCGCTCGTGATCGAGCTCGACGAGCTGATCGACCGGTTCGGGATGCGAGCGCGGGCGGGCGATTTTCTAGCCCGGAAGAACAAATAGGCCCGGCCGCGGGGATTGCGGCAGCCCTGTGGTCAGCAACGCCATTCGGGAGACGCCCCGCTACAGCGGGCGTCGGCCGCGCCGACTCCACGGGACTTCGCCGCTTGGGTGAACACGTGACAGCCGTGTCGCGCGAGTCAGCGTATTGGAGCCGTGACCCCCTGGAGCTGATGGCCGCTTTGGGCACCGGCACCCAGGGCCTCTCGGCCGCCGAAGCCGCCGAACGGCTCCGGCGTCTTGGCGCCAACACGGTGGAGGACCAGCCCCGACTTACAGCTCTCAGGCTCCTGCTGCGCCAATTCGAGAGTCCGCTCGTGCTGATCCTCGTTTTCGGCGCGGCGATCTCGCTGATCCTGCGCGACTGGGTGGATGCGTCGATCATCCTTGTCATCGTGCTGGGCAGCACCCTGCTCGGCTTCGTGCAGGAGTACCGGGCGAGCGCCGCGGTCGTGGCACTGCGCCGGCGCCTCGCTTTGACCGTGCAGGTGATG
>JBGQGU010000305.1:0-4630 GCA_041497655.1 Gammaproteobacteria bacterium | reverse complement strand
GTCCCAAACCCGTCACGGCCAGGATCATCCAGGTTTCCTGCGACCAGCACAGCCACCGCGGCTGGAGCATGGACTACCAGGGACTGCCGCCGATTGACGTCTACCTCATGTGCGAGCCGGAAGCCGCGGTGCCGATGCTGCTCGAAGCGTCGAAGGCTCGCACCGCGAGCATGCCGGACAAGCCTGTGACAAAAGCGCCGGCGGTGTCAGGCGACGCCGTTTCCATGAGCGGGGTCGCGCACGCACTCCTTGCCGCAACGAGAGGTGCCGACGTCTGCTACACCCACTTGCCGATCGGCTGGAGCGGGGCCTACAGCCACTTCAACCATCCTCTCGACTATCTCGGCGCCGAAGGCGGCGCGGGTGTCGGCTCAGGCCCGGGTATCGCGGTCGGAGCGGCGCTGGCGCTGAAGGGCAGCGGGCGCTTGCCCATCGGCGTGCTCGGCGACGGCGACTTCCTGATGGCCAACACCGCGGTGTGGACCGCGGCGCATTACCAGATCCCCTGCCTGTTCGTGGTCTGCAACAACCGCTCGTTCTTCAACGACGAGCTGCACCAGGAGCGCGTCGCAAGAGAGCGCAGCCGCCCGGTCGAAAACCGCTGGATCGGCATGCGCATCGGCGACCCCGACATCGATCTTGCGGGACTCGCGCGCGCCCAGGGCGCAGTCGGCATCGGCCCCGTCACGCGCCCGGCCGACCTCCAGCCTGCGATCGACAAAGGCATCGAGACGGTGCGCAACGGCGGCGTGTGCCTGGTCGATGCGCGCGTGCTGCCGGGCTATGACGCCGAAGGCTGAGAACCGTGAATCGTGAATCGTGATTCGAGCTGTTCAAACGATAGGAAATTCAATCCAGCGGTGATCCCTGTTCGCCCAGCCCGCGCGCCGGGCGCAAGTGTGAAAGAGGTCGCAGACTGCGCATAACGGGCCTTATGTTCACGCTGGCTTCCGCCTCCCCGGGAGAGGACCGTGACCGGAGCGGGTATTGAGCGGAATTTGCGGTCAATTAGAAATAAATCTATTCCAACCGCGAGCACGCGGCGAGCTCTTTCCCGCACGCCGGCTGCTCCGAAAGCACAGCGAATTGGGGTCAGGCGAATTGGGGTCAGTGTAACTTTTCCTTTTCTTCAACACACGCCCGCTAAAAAGTTACACTGACCCTGTTTATTCCTAGTCTCTGCCCTTGCCTTTACCTTTACCGTGGCCCTTGCCCTCGCCGGGACCACGATCGTCGCCACCGCGCCGGTGTTCGGTCATCACGTGCTGCTCGTACCAATCGTGCCGCACGAAGTAAACCGGCACGCCACACGCGTTGTACTTGTGGCAATGCTTGCCCCAGTTTTTTCGATGACCGGGCGGCACCCAGAGATAGACCGGCTGCACCGGCTGCGCGACCATGACCCGCGGCCGTTCAATGATCACCGGCTGCCGAACGATGACGGCCGGCTGCGGAAAGCGGCCGATATCGACGCGGCCGTACACGCCAGGCTGGGCAATGCTGATCGACACACCGACGTCAGCCGCTTGCGCAGGCGCGGTGAACACGAAAGTCGCAACGGCGGCGGCGCTTGCCGCTGTGACCATGGCGGCGATGAGTTTTTTCATGATTGCTCCTTTTTCCGAGATGCCATACAGAGGGAAACGCGAACAGATAGCAAATTCAATCCAGCCTTGATCCCGATTCGCTGAGACCGCGCGCCGGAAGGGAGTGCGGAAATCGCTGCAGCATGCGTATAACGGGCTAATGTTCATGCTTGCTTCTCCCTCCCCGGGAGAGGACCGCGATCCGAGCGGGTTTCGAGCGGGATTAGCGGTCAAAGTAAAGATACATGGCTGGCCCGTATTACCTGTTGCGATCCTGACCTCGTTCCTCACTTTTCCCGCGGTCTTTCTCCTGCCCTTGCCCCGGCCTTGGCTCCTGCGACGCTCCCTTACCTTGCGGAATGTTTTCCTGGCTTGACCTTGGCGTCCGCTGCTCACGCTGGGCTGTGCCTTGCTGTGGCTGCTGCCTGGGACTTTTCTCCTGAAGCGCTCCCTGCTGTCCCCGCTGAGAATGCGCGGGCGCTCTTTGCACTGCCTGCTCCTGATAGTGCTGCCGCACTACAGCGCTGCGCGGCTCGTAACGGTAATTCTGGCTGTGAAGCTCCCGCTGCTGCTCCACTCGGGGATACCGATCCCCTGAATACTGCCGCTGGTAGACAGGCAGCGGGGCGGGCGCTGGAGCAGATTTGCGGTTCCATCTGTCCCATCCGCTTCGATGCTGCTCCCAATCACGGCCCCAGTGCTCACCCCAGTGTGGCGGCGCATCCGCCCGCCACCCGCGAAAGTACGCAGGAGGTTGGCGGTAGTAGCGCACAGGAATACGCAGGACGAAGAACGGCACAACCTCTGGGCGCACAAGCCACCAGGGCCCGTTGTACCAGGAACTCGCGTACCAGTTATCCCTCTGGTATACCCAGTACATGCCATCGTAAAAGAAAAAGTTCGAATTCAGTCGCGGTGCGTAGTAGACCGGGTAGCCCGGCACCGGGACGAGTTCCGGGTACAACGGCAGGTTGATCCCGATGCTCACGCCGGGAAGCCCGATACCGATGCTCACCTGAGCAATGGCCGAAGTCACCGACCAGAACAGCATCCACAGCACAATGAGTCCGTAGCGCATTTTCTGTCCTCCAGTACGATCACTGGGGCCGGAGCGTTGTCAACGGAAAGCGACACCGCCCCCAGTTCTTCCAAGTTTGCTCTGGTGCCAGATTATCCGATTCCGGCCGGGACATTCTGTACGTTATCGTACGCAAGGCTATCGGATCAATATTCGTGCCGTAGAGGTTCGCGTCTTCCACACTAGGCCTTGCCCTCGAGCCGAGTCACACCGCGTGCGGCAGTGTGCTGCATATCAATGGGGTCAGATGAACGAATCGCTGAATTGGCGTCTGCGTTAGAACAGAGTCTTGGCAGACCGCAGAGCGCGTTCAGATAGTTGCAACCCTCTTCCCTCCGTTGGAAAAGGGTCAAGAAGGTCGAATCACAAATCACGATCCACGAATCACGCTTTCCCGACTTAGGCGTGCGCCTTGCGCTGCGGGTCGATGATCTTTTCCAGCTTGCCGAGCACGCGCATGCACGGCAGAACCTGGGCAAGGCTGCCGTTCGGCTCCCGCTTCTGCTGGATCGCGGCGATGAACTCGCGGTCCTCCAGCTCGATGCCGTCCATCGACACGTCCACCTTCGACACGTCGATCTTCACGTCCTTGCCGTCGCTCAAGTCGTCGTAGAACGCCTTGTAGGTGCCGTTATCGCAGATGTAGCGGAAGAATGAGCCGAGCGGCCCGTCGTTGTTGAACGACAGCGACAACGTCAGGAGCGAGCCCGACGGCACCCTGGCCACGATGCCCATGTCCATGGCGATGTTGAGCTGCGGATGGATCGGCCCCTGCACCGCGTAGCAGTCGGAAATGGCCTCGCCGCACTGATACGCGAAGAGATCGATGGTGTGGGCGGCGTGATGCCAGAGCAGATGGTCGGTCCAGCTGCGCGGATTGCCGGCCGCGTTGATGTTCTTGCGCCGGAAGAAATAGGTCTGCACGTCCATCTGCTGGATCTTGAGCTCGCCCTTCTGGACCCGCCGGTGCACCCATTGATGGCTCGGGTTGAAGCGCCGCACGTGGCCGCCCATGGCGGTGACGCCGGTCTCCTTGGCGATTCTCACCAGCTTTTCCGCGTCCTCGACGCTGTCGGTGACCGGGATTTCGACCAGCACGTGCTTGCCGGCGCGCATCACCTGCTCGCCCTGGCGAAAGTGCATCTTGGTCGGCGTGGTGAGGATCACCGCGTCGGCGCGTTTGATGCCCTCGGCGAGATCGTGCCCCCAATGGGGAACGCCGTATTTCCTGGCGACTTGCTCGGTGCCGGCGGGATTGCCGCCGATGAGCGACACGACTTCCACGCCGGATATACGCTTCAACGCATCCAGATGCTTCTGCCCGAAGGCGCCCTGTCCGGCCACGCAAATCTTCATCGTTGGTTCCCTTTATTGCCGCGAATTCTCGAGAATGATGTGGCCCAGCGCCGTGTTCGACGCCGGCACGTGATAGAAGCGATGGACTTCCTTGACCTCGTCATCCAGCGCGCCGCGCATGATCAGCCACATCACCATTTCAATGCCTTCCGAGCCGGTCTCGCGCAGATATTCGAAGTGGGAAATTTTCGCCAGCGCCCGGGGGTCCCGGGTCAGATTGTCGAGGAAGCGTGTGTCGAATTCGCGATTGATCAGGCCGGCGCGCGGACCCTGCAATTGATGCGACATGCCGCCGGTGCCGAAAATCACCACGCGCAAATCCTTGTCAAAAGATTCGACTGCCTTGCGTATGGCCTTGCCCAGCATGTAGCAGCGATTCCCGGTCGGCACCGGATAGACCACCACATTAACGGAAATCGGAATAACCGGGCACGGCCATTCCCTGGGCTTGCCGAACATCAAGGTGAGCGGCACGGTCAGCCCGTGATCCACGTCCATCTTGTTGACGATGGTGAGGTCGAACTCATCCAGAACCACGGACTGCACGATATGCGAGGCCAGCTCGGGGTGGCCCTTGACGGGGGGAACCGGACGCGGCCCCCACCCTTCG
>JBGQGU010000304.1:0-4633 GCA_041497655.1 Gammaproteobacteria bacterium | reverse complement strand
GCGCGCTGGTGCGCGCCAAGGTGCATCTCATGCGCTCGCGGCAGCCTGGCCTGAGGCGCACCGAGAAAGCGCGTCTGGCGCGCGCCTTCCAGGATTACCTGCGCCTGGCCGGCCGCCTTGCGGCCCCGGAACGCGTCGCGCTGATCCTCGCCCATGGTCTCTCCGGGTGCGGCAAGACCACGTTGACGCAGCCGCTCGTCGAGCTGCTCGGGGCGATCCGATTGCGCTCCGACCTCGAGCGCAAGCGCTTGCACGGCCTCGCGCCGCTCGCATCGAGCGGGTCCGGGCTCGGAAGCGGCATCTACACGGCGGAGGCGACCGCGGCAACCTATCGACGGCTGGGCGAGCTCGCCCAGGATGCGCTCCGCGCCGGCTTTTCGGTCGTGGTCGATGCGGCCTTCCTCAGGCGCGCCGAGCGGGACGCTTTCCGGGCCATCGCGGAAGCATTCGATGCGCCGTTCCTGATCCTGGACTTTCATGCGCCGCCGGAAGTGTTGCGCGCCCGGATCGCAGAGCGCCTGGACCGTGCGGACGACGCATCGGAAGCCAACCTCGCCGTGCTCGAGCACCAGTTTGCCGCGCGCGAGCCGCTGACGCCTGCGGAGATGGCGGTGGCATTCGCCGTGGACGCAACCGGGCCCGTTTCGCACGAAATGTGGCGCCCGTTCATTGAACGCCTCCGCCGATCAGCCGGCGGCAAAGCTCCGGTGCCGCGCGCCCGGGCTGCCCATCCGGAACATGGATAAATCACCTGAACAGAGATGGCGCCTGATCGGCGGCTTCCTCGACCATACTGCCGAGGCGATCCTGATCACCGATGCCCGGACCAGGATCGTCTACGTCAACCGGTCTTTTACCAGGGTCACGGGCTACACGCTGAAGGAGGTATCCGGGAAAACCCCGCGCGTGCTGCACTCGGGCCGGCAAACCGCAGCGTTTTACGCCCACATGTGGAAATATATCAACGCATCGGGACGCTGGCAGGGCGAGATCTGGAACCGCCGCAAGAACGGCGAGATCTACCCGGAGTGGCTGTCCATCACCGCGGTCAAGAGCAGCAACGGCAAGGTGGAGTACTACCTCGCGATCTTCTCCGACATCACCCTGCGCAAGCGGGAGGAACACGAGCTCTACGATCTTGCGACTCACGATGTCCTGACCGGACTGCCCAACCGCTTCTTCTTCAGCGAGCGGTTCCGGCATGCCATGGCGCGCGCGAAACGCGCCGGCCATCTGGTGGGGCTGCTCTACCTCGATCTCGACCGCTTCAAGCCGGTCAACGACGCGCTCGGGCACAAGTGTGGAGACAAGCTGCTGCAGACGGTCGCCAGACGGCTCAAGCGGTCGGTGCGGGAGGAAGACACGATCGCGCGGCTGGGAGGAGATGAGTTCGCTGTCATACTCGAACACCTGTCGCGGCCACGGGATGCCGCGGCGACCGCCAGAAAACTGCTTCACGCAATGGCCCGGCCCTTCCCGCTGGACGGGCAGAAGGCCCGAATCACGGCGAGTATCGGCATCACCATTTATCCGCTTGATGGCGACAACGTCGAAACTCTGCTCAAACGCGCCGACGGCGCGATGTACCAGGCCAAGAGCGAGCGCATGAACGATTACCGGTTCTGGGGCGACCCGTCTCACTACTCGCAAGCTGACGTGGTAACCCGCCGCAAGTGACAACGATGTCCTAGCAGCCTGTCGGACTCAGGTGTCGGACAGGCTGCTAACAGCAAAACCGCCTGCGGATTTCGAATGAAACCCCGAATAGCAACCCTTATTGGCCTCCAAAGGGCGGACGAGTAGGCTCGAAATGAAGTTTTCATTGCTTTTTGCCTCCATTTTCGTGAAGGCGGTTTTGCATAAGGAGTTTGTCGGAGCTCAGTCCGACAAACTCCTAGGACACGATCAGGACGCTACGGGTCAACGCCACCGCCACAATGTAAAGAAATACCGCCTGCGCCACGATCCAGGCTCCCATCCGGACGCGCCGGGTGGACCCGTACTTCAGGGCGACCATGCCCAGGACGATGTAGAGCACCAGCCCCGCCACCTTGGCGGTCAACCAGGGCTCAGCGAGCGGGTACTGCTTCAGCATCACGGCAAGCGCGATCGCGCTCGCTAGGAGCACGGTATCTACGACGTGCGGCAGCACCCGCATCCAGCGGCGCTCGATCATCCGTGAATCCCGGATCATCCAGACGCCGCGCAGGACAAACCCTGCGTAGGACAGCACCACGCAGGTCACGTGCGTCAGTTTGAGCAGGAGGTAATCCATTTCCAGCAGTCGCAAGGACGCCGTCCGCGCCCGTTCCGTTGCCCCCATTCTACGCAGCCGGCCGCCGGGGGCAGGTCACAACCGCGCCGCGCATCTTTCTTGATTTTCGTCAAAGACCGGCAGTGCCCGCCTCCGGCATGATGGCAGGATCGACCGCCAGACGCGCTGTCGCGCCGCCTCTCGCGGCGGTCGCGCGCCCGAGCCCTGGAACCGTGGAAAATCCGATTCGACGCATCGAGCTGGTCTGCCCGGCCGGCAGCCTGCCGGCCCTGCGGGCCGCGGTGGACAACGGCGCGGACTGCGTCTACATGGGATTTCGGGACGACACCAACGCCCGCAATTTTCCGGGTCTCAATTTCGGCCTGGAGGACACCGCCGCCGCGGTGAATTACGCCCACGCCAGGGGCGCGAAGGTGCTGCTGGCGATCAACACCTACCCTCAATCCAGCGGCGGGGAGCGCTGGCTGCAGGCGCTGGATGCAGCCGCGTCGTTGAAGGTGGACGCCGTCATACTCGCCGACCCCGGCTTGATGCAGCACGCTGCGCGCGAGCATCCTGGCCTGCGACTGCACCTGTCGGTCCAGAGCTCGGCCACTAACTACGAGGCGATCAACTTCTATCACGAGCACTTCGGGATCCGGCGCGCGGTGCTGCCGCGGGTCCTGTCGCTGGCCCAGGTGGAGCACGTGATCCGGAACACCCCGGTGGAAATCGAGGTTTTCGGATTCGGCGGCCTGTGCGTGATGGTCGAAGGCCGCTGCATGCTGTCCTCCTTCGCCACCGGAGAGTCACCGAATACTCGCGGAGCGTGCTCCCCGGCGCGGGCCGTGCGCTGGCAGCAGACCCCGGACGGGCTGGAATCGCGTCTCAGCGGCATACTGGTGGATCGCTACGCCCAGAATGAGAAGGCGGCCTATCCCACGCTGTGCAAGGGGCGCTACGAAGTCGTCGGCGAGACCTATTACGCGATCGAGGAGCCGGCCAGCCTCAACACGCTCGAGCTGCTACCGGATTTCGCCCGCATCGGGGTGGCCGCGATCAAGCTCGAGGGCCGGCAGCGCAGCATTGCCTATGTCGCGCAGGTGACGAGGATCTGGCGCGAGGCGATCGACCGGTGCTCGCACGACCCGGCGGCGTTTGCGATCGACCCCGCATGGGCGGCGGAACTGCGCAAGCTGTCCGAGGGGCAGCAGCAGACGCTCGGAGCGTTTTACCGGCCATGGAAATAGCAGCCTGTCGTGCCTGGCACGATGACAGGCTGCTAAACGCAATACCGCCCGAGGATCTGGAATGAACCTGGACATACTAGATTGTTATGACCCGCTGTCGGAGGCCAGACAGAAGCCGAGTTCACGTGTCAATGCTTCCTTTGCCGGCTTTCTGCGGGCGGTATTGCATAAGGAATTTGTCGGCACAAAGTGCGACAAAGTCCTAGGATGAAGCTCGCGCTCGAACCGATTCCCTACTACTGGCCGCGCGAGACGGTACTCGCCTTCTACCGCATCGTGGCTCTTTCCGCCGTGGATGTGGTGTACCTCGGGGAAACCGTGTGCTCCCGGCGCCACGAGCTGCGGCTTCCCGACTGGCTCGACCTCGCGCACTTCCTTGCCGCCGCCGGCAAGGAAGTCGTGCTCTCGACGCAGGCGCTGATCGAATCCGAATCCGACCTGAAGATGCGCCGCCGCATCGCCGGCAACGGCCGGTTTCTGGTGGAAGCGAACGACATGGGGGCGGTCCGGCTGCTCGAAGGCAAGGGCCCTTTTGTCGCCGGCTCCCATCTCAATGTCTACAACCCGCGGACGCTCGCGCTGCTCTGCGCGCTCGGTGCGCGGCGCTGGGTGGCGCCGGTGGAAATGTCGCGCTCCGCGCTTGCCGGGATGACGCGGGCGCGTCCCGAGGGCGTGGAAACCGAGGTCTTCGTCTACGGCAGGCTGCCGCTCGCACTCTCCGCCCGCTGCTTCACGGCGCGCCGCTTCAACCTGCAGAAGGATGACTGCCAGTTCCGCTGCCTGGATCATCCCGAGGGTCTCACCCTGCGCACCCGCGAGGGCCAGCCGTTCCTGGTCCTGAACGGGATCCAGACGCAGTCGGCCAGGGTCTGCAATCTCGTACGGGAACTGCCCGAGATGGCACGGCTCGGCGTGGACATCGTGCGGATCAGCCCGCAATCCGCGCACATCACCGAGATCGCGGCGCGGTTCAAGCGCGTGCTGCTGAATCCCGGCGAAGCCGTGACGGTTGCTGCGCAGCTCGACGGGCTCACCGCGGGGGAGACGTGCAACGGCTTCTGGCACGGCGCGGCCGGGATCGAGCGGGTTCTCGCCCATTCGCCCTAGGAGTTTGTCGGACTTAGTTATG
>JBGQGU010000303.1:0-4634 GCA_041497655.1 Gammaproteobacteria bacterium | reverse complement strand
GCCCATCGAATAGAGCGGCAGCCAGTAGTGCTGGTCCACGTACGGACGCACCCGTTCGGCGAGCAACTGTTCCATCTTCTGCTGCTGCGCTCCGTCGTACTGGATGGACGAGGCGTAGAGGCCGATCTTGTAGCCGCCGCGCTTTCGCACCTCCCAGGCCGCCTGGATGTTCTCGAGCGCGTGCCGGAACAGGCGCCCCGATACGCCCATGATTCTCTCGAATTGGGCTTCGTCGGCCGCGTTGACCGACCATTTCAGCGAGTCGAGCCCGGCCTTCATGCATTCCTCGACCGCCTCGGGAAAGGACATCGAAGCGTTGGAGGTGAGGAAGACATAGGGCATGGCGATCTCGCGCTTGAGCCAGGCGATGCAGTCCACCAGCAGCCGCGGGTTCATGAAGGATTCGCCGAGGTAGAACACTCCGACCTCCTCGACGCCGGCCGCGCGCATTTCACGGGTGATGCGCTTGAACAATCCGAAGTCCATGTCCCACTTGGGCTGCACCTCACGCGTGCGCACGGCGCAGAATCCGCAGCGATAGTTGCAGCGCGGCGAGATCTCGATCTTGACGCTCTTCGGCGCCGGCGGGGCTGCCTTCAGATATCCAGGCGGTATCCGGGTCGTGTTGTCGATCCGATCGGTGATGCTTGTCATGCTTGGGCTCCTGAGAATTGCGTGTCCGGGGGCTCGGGCAAGCCGGTCACCCGTAGGCGATGCACTTCTCGCACGCAGTGCCGCGCACGTCCTGCCTCAAGTGAGCCTCGCGCAGCTGCTGGAAAGCCGGGCTGTGCCAGGCCTCGAGAAACGGCGTCTGGCCGAGGTTTCCCATGTGAAAGCGCGCCGCGTGGTCGAGGCAGCAGGCCGACAGCCGCCCGTCCCACGTGATGTGGCCCTCCTTGAACAGCGGCCAGCAGGGCAGGGGCTTGAGCAAAACTTCCGTGCGGTTCGGCGCCTCGGCAGCATGCCGTGCCGCCGCGGCGGTCGCGGCCGTACCTGGATAGCCGTAGAGCGGCAGCCAGTAGTGCTCGTCCACGTAGGGGAGGATGTCGAGCAGCGCCGGATTCATGCGGCTGCGCTGCATTTCATCATAGTTCAGGCTCGAGGCGTACAGGCCGCAGCGATTACCGGTTTCGCGCTCGATCTCGTCGCGTACGCGCCGCGCGTCCTGGATGTTCCGCACGATGACGTGAAATTCCTCCGGCTCGACGCGCGATATGGTATGCAGCTGCGCGGGCCCGCAACAGTTGACCGCAAACTTCAGGCTGTCCAGCCCCGCCAGCATGCATTCGCGCACGCGCGCAGCCGTGGCGAGGCGGCCGTTGGTGGTGAGGAACACGTAGGGGAAGCCGCATTCCCGCTTGGCGTAGCGTATGGCATCGCTCAACCCCTCGCAGAGGAACGACTCGCCGAGGTAGAAGACGCCCAGTTGCTCGACGCCCAGCTCGCGCAGCTCCCGTGCAAGCCGTGTGTAGAGCTCCCACGGCATGTCGGATTTCTCGCGCGGGCGCGTGTGCGAGGCGCAGAAGTAGCACTGGAAATCGCAGCGCCCGGTGAGCTCGATCTTGACGCTCTTCGGCACCGGCGGGACCGGACTGCGGGTTTCGGAGGCGAGAGATGCCAGGCGCTCGACGCGGGTGGTGATGTTGTGCATGTGAGGGCTCTGGCAGCTCGCCGGCTCTAGGAGTTTGTCGGGCTTAGGCCCGACAAACTCCTGTTAGCAGCCTGTCGGACACAAGTCCGACAGGCTGCTAGTGCAGTCAAGATAGGCGAAGCGCGCCCGTGCCGCACCTTCATCGTTCATTTTACTTGACCCAGATCAAAGCGGCGCCCTTGCTTGATATAGATCAAGCGGCGCCGGCGGGGCGCCCCGTACCATCGCGGCAGTGTTTGAGGTTGGGAACAGGGGCCCCGCAATCGCGAGCGGGCTATTTCACTGAAAGGAGATGTCATTTGAAAACGACCTGGAAAGCGGCAGAGCTTGCCGTGTGGTTCGCTGGTGTGAGCGCCGGTGGTCTGGCGGCGGAAGCGACCTACACCCAGGACATCAAGCCCCTGTTCGAGGCGAAGTGCGCGGGCTGCCACGGCGCGGCGTCGCCCAGCCTACCGGAATTCCTGAAGGACCAGAAGAAGTTCGCCGCGGCGATGAAGGGGCCGCGCATGGGAAAGTAGTTGCCGAAGGACATCGCGCCGGCAATGACCATCGGCTGAAGCTGCTTCTGGACAGGCGCAATCCCGGGTTCAGCAATGCGCGCTACGACACCGGCATCGGTGATGCGTTTGTCGCTCGCCGACTCGAAGATCGCGACCACGAATCAGTTGTGCTTGAAGTCAAACTTGGCCACGATCGCCCGCGGCATGCCCGGCCTCCGGCCTAGCGGAACCGCCAGGTGATGCCGACTGTCGCCTGTGTCGTGCTGATGTCGCCGTCCATGATGTTGCGCACGATGCCGAGGGCGAGATCGAGGTCCTTGCCGGGTGAGTAGATTGCGCCGAGCTCGACGTAGCCCATGCGCGCGCTGGCGGCCAGGTCCGGGTTGGTCGTGAGGCCGGCGTCGAGCGCGAGCTTCCAGCCCTCGGCGACATCCCATACCGGCGCCACCGACAGGCGGTAGTGCGCGCGCCGCTCAGCTGCGTTGAGCGCATCGTCGGCATGATTCACTTGCGCAGCCACCAGGTTGGCGTGCACGGCACCGAATCCGGTCTCCTGCGTCATCACCAGGTTGACGCTATAAGAAGTTCGCGCCGTGCCCAGCCCTCGCGCTTCCTTGCTCTTCGAGACGGGAAACTGGATTTCCGGCTTGAAAGCGAAGCTCAGTTTGCTCGCCTCGTCGTCGTAAAAACGCCACTTGGCGCCGAAAAACGCGTTGCTCCAGCCGTGTTCCACCGTCGCCGGGGCGGTCGGAACGATTCTCTGATTGCTCAGGCCGGCATAAAGGTCTAGCGCATCGGTGACTCCGCGCGTGAAAACCAGCGGCACTTCATGCGTGACCTCCCTCGTGCCGGGCGCCTTGTCGACTGTGCGGTTGTAAGCCGCTTCGACCTGGTTGCCGCCGGCGCCTTGCGTGCCGGTATCATCGGTCACCAGCGGCTGGAAAGCCGAGGCAACGGCCGGCAGCAGGAAAAGCGTTGCGAGGGCCAGACCGGGGCGGGGCGACAAAAATTTCTTGGCCACTTTGCCTCCTTGTCAAATCAAGCCGCTCCACGGCTTCCGGCGTGGTCTCCTCCAGACTAAGAACCCGCCCAGGAGTTTGTCGGACTTGTCAACCGGTTTTGCTGTTAGCAGCCTGTTCGGACTCCTAAGTCCGACAGGCTGCCAGGGATCACCCGCCTCTTAGCGGAAGACCAGGCTTAACACGTCAGAAAAGCTGTGGTCGATCGCTTCCGCATTGTCGAAGACGGAAATCCCGAAGAAGTATGTCTTCCCGGGCTCGAAGACCACATCAATCTTCTTGTCGCCCTTGGTGGCGTTGGCTCCCGTGTTGAGCGCCCGCGCCATTTCCAGGGTCCAGACCCCGTTCGCCCACCGCCCGTACGCCTTGATGTCCGCGTTAGATCCCGTCGGCTCCTGCAGGATCGCCACGGGGACCTTGTCCCCTCGGGCCCACGGCTTTCCTGTGAGCGGGTTGAGCGGGCCGTAGGGCGCCTTCTCCTTGTCCATTAAGAAGAGCGCCGCCTTCTCGCTCGGGATCGCTGCCGGCGCCGTGGGGACGCTCTTCCACACGAAGCTCGGGGCGCCATCTTGGAACCGGTTTCCGGTGTAAACCCGTGTTCCGCCGTCGGCGCTGTGGGCGACCTCGTCGTCGTCCGGTTTGACGGCGTTGTCCAGGTACTTGTCGTCGACGTACCCCATGGGGTTGGAGCGGGCCGCCTTCCAATGCCACTCGTCGGAGAACTCCACCGCGGCGTTGGTATGCATCCGGGGCTTCTTGTCGGGATACCTGGTCCCCGTGTGGCAGAGGGTGCCGCACCCCTTTCGCTCAAAGCCGGCCACGGAGATATTCCACTGGATCGCGAAGCGATCTTCGAGTGGCCCCTCTGGTCTCGTCCACTTCTGGCCATCGAACGTGTAGGGGTTGTGCTCGATGGTCTCGGTCTTGTCGGGCCACTGGGCGAGAAGATATAGGTGGGTGTCGGTGTAGACGGCCTTCAGGGTGACGGTGACGTCCCCGATCGCTCCCTCCTTGACTGGGACCGCGAGCGGCTGGGCTTTCGCCCACGCCTCGTCGGTAGCCTGGCCGTCGAGGTTAGGGGGCGCGGGGACCTTAACCGCCGTGAGAGTGGAGCCACCGCCTTGCGTTTGGGCTTCCGGGGCTTGGTCGACGATGGCCAGCCCGGTAATGAGCACGCCCAGGGCCGCCCCGTACAGGAATAGTTTCTTCCGCGTCATCGCGTTCATGAGTGGTTTCCTCCGTTTCATCCTGTTCATTGCGCACCTCCAAGTTATCAAATCAGGTCTCTTTCCCCCAGCCCGCCGCCCTGTCACAAGCAGGCGGGAGCCTTCCCCACGCGAATCGTCTGGACGACCTTCGCCTCGGCGATATCGATGACAGAAACATCGTCGCTGTCGCTGTTGGTCACGTAGACGTGCTTCGCGTCGGGCGCAAAGGCAATGCCGTGGGGCCCTTCGCCCACCG